>NZ_RSCK01000034.1:0-65101 GCF_003991895.1 Chroococcidiopsis cubana SAG 39.79 | reverse complement strand
TTGTCACCCATCAGCAATACTTTACTTTTGACAAGGCATTTATGTATGGATAACCATACATCCTATTTAGGATTGCTATATGTCAATTCTTCTTTTTAAGAAAGTCGTGTTGAGTACAGCAAAAAGCTTTTTGTGCCGAGAACAAAAAAAGTTGCGATCGCAGTATATCTATTCCTTTTGATGAATATCATAGACTCAACTATTATTTTTTTGTACTTACCATAAAATAGCTCTATAGTAAGTATGAGTTTTTTGTACCCATAATTTGATAAATTTCCTAATCGTTGGGTCTGTTGTTTGATAAATTTTTTGCAAGTTAGTTTATTTTAAATTTGCAGATTTTCACGTCAAAACGAAATTAGGTCGTGCGACTACAAACGCAGCAAACATAGAGGTTTACTATGCTGATTTTTCCTGTTTTATCAGGTATAAATCAGCAAATAATTTTAATTGAGGTACGGTGATGACTCGAAAAAATGGATTTGTTGGACGGCGCAATTTGCTCAAATTGATGGGTGTAGGAGGAGCTAGTGTAGCTGCGACTACTGTTGTTAGTAGCTCGTGGGGCGCACAACCTGCTGTGGCACAACAAACAGACACTCAAGAAAAACCAAAGTCCGTTAGTCCAGATGATGCTCTCAAGAGATTAGTGGAGGGCAACCAACGGTTTATAAAAGAGAAGCGGCAGACTCCTAACCAATCGCGATTGCGCATACGAGAGGTTGCCGTAGCTCAATATCCTTTTGCTTCTATTTTGGGATGTGCTGATTCGCGAGTTCCAGCAGAAATTGTCTTCGATCAAGGACTAGGAGATTTGTTTGTAGTTCGGCTTGCTGGTAATGTTGTCAGTCCTACAGCTACAGGTAGCCTAGAATTTGCTACATCGGTGCTAGGTTCTCAACTGATTATAGTTTTAGGACATGAAAGATGTGGTGCAGTACAAGCAGCACTCAAAAGCGACCTACTTCCTGGTAGAATTGGCACTTTTGTTGAGGATATCAAACCAGCATTAAATGGGATAAAAGCTCAATCAAACGATCCAGTGAATGATGCTGTTGTGGCTAATATTCGGTATCAAGTTGACCTACTGCGGCAGAGTTCTTCAATACTATCTCAACTGATTCAAGATGGGAAATTAAAAATCGTAGGTGGTCGTTATGACCTAGATACTGGAGCAGTTACTCTAGTAACTTAAATTTTGGCGAGGGGCGATCGCCTACTGAATTTTTATCATACACTTCTACAGCGGCAGCGCTAGAGATGTTTATTCAGCAATGGCGATCGCTCTCAGTCACATCATTTATGGGAAATTTCCTGAAGGTCAAGATTTAACTGTATATTTGGCAACGATCGCTCTACGAATATTTGCTCTACAAATGTGAGAAAGCTGTTTACTATTCGTGAATTATTTAAGATAGCTGTAGAATAATATACTAAGTTTTAAATGTTGCTTTGAAATAGCTGTAATTACAACTAATCGCTGTTAACTTGAGTTAGATATTCTATATAACCAGGGGTATAACTCCTAACATTTATATTGTTACTATGTAGAAATATTAAAAAAAGCTTAAATTGCGTATACTGCGAAAATAATTATGATAGAAAATTACGCATTGCTATACATTAAAACTTTATGATTCATCCAGACACAGAGTTACGTCTTGTTAATGAAATTATTGGTTACGGTGTATTTGCTACTAAATTTATTCCTCAAGGAACGATAGTGTGGGTATTGGATGAATTAGATCAGCAATTCGACGAGGGATATATATTATCTCTAGACCGACTTCAACAAGAACACGTATTCAAATATTCTTTTCGAGGAAGAAACGGTAACTATATACTATGTTGGGACATTGGTAGATATATCAATCATAGTTTTTATGCCAACTGTATTTCTACAGCTTATGACTTTGAAATAGCTCCTAGAGACATTTATCCTGGTGAAGAATTAACCGATCACTATGCTTGTTTTAATTTAGACAAACCTTTTGAATGCCTTCCAGAGCCAGGTATCACCAAAACTAAAGTTATGCCTGATGATTTTTTATTACTATACCCAGAATGGGATAGACAAGTTGCTGAAGTCATGCCCTATTTCAATTGCGTCGAACAGCCATTAAGAAAGTTTATTTCAAGTAAATTTGTAGACAAAGTGAATGCCGTTGCTGCTGGAAAAGAACGGCTTGATTCCGTACTTGATACCTACTACGACCGTCAACATAGACTAATAACTGCATAGAATATATCCACTTCATTAAGTCATTGTTGTGTTTTCTATGCTACAAAAAAATCTCAAAATCCTACTTTACAGTAGTAATATTTGGTACTTAGGCGAAGGAATGTTTGCTCCGATTTTTGGTTTATTCACTCAAAAAGTTGGAGGTAATATTCTTGATATTAGCGGAATTTGGGCTACATATCTAGTTGCTACAGGAATTTTTACCATCCTAGTTGGAAGGTTATCAGATCGCAATATAAGCAAAGCCAAACTCATGATAATTGGCTATGCTTTAAATGCCATTTTCACATTTTGCTATCTATTCGTATCTTCTCAACTAAGTTTGTTTGTCGTTCAAATAGGGTTGGGCATAGCTTCTGCTTTAGCAACTCCTACCTGGAATGCTTTATATGCACAATATGAAGATCGAGGAAAGGCAGGGCAAATTTGGGGCTTGGCTGACGGACAATCAAAAGTCATGACTGGTCTTGCTGTAGTGCTTGGGGGAGTGATTGTTAATTGGTTGTCTTTCAATACTTTATTTATCACAATGGGAACGATTCAAGTTATTGCTACCTTGTATTCCATTCAACTGTTAAAGCAACAGGGACGTGCAGCAACAACTACTGATAAAAAGCATTTGCTAAGAAAACATCAAATAAATTCAAGCGATTGACAAAAGCAAAAGATGGTAAATTGCTAGATCGCTAAAAATCAAACCACACGCCATAAATTGCCCAAATTGCCATTGCTCGCAAATAATAGCTTGCCCGAAAAGTACCAACAGATGTAATTGCTTCTGGAGTACGGAATTGCAAACCATTTTCATAAATTTGATTGACAACTGTTTCTGTTAATTGCAGTGCCTCAGCTTTCATTTCCATTTGTAAGAGAAAAGCCGCCAATCCAAAATTAATTCCCGTCCATATTTCTAATGGATGGGTAGCATTAGGATTTTCAGGAGAACCATTCGGTTTTAAACCATTCGCTGCCCCAAATTTTCCCTGATGAAACTTCAAAAAGCAAGCATCGTATATAGTTTTGAGTGCAGATAAAGCACATTCTTGCGGTACAATGTCAGGTAGTTTTAATAAACGAGCGTAAAATTGTCCGCAGAGTTGATCTGCCATCACGACATCAGAACCGCTATTGCTATCCAAGCGATAATATTGTCCGTTCCAAAGTTTTTCTTGGTAGATAGGACGCGATCGCGATAACCAAGATTGATAAGTGTCGATCGTTTCTTGTAGAGACGTTACATGTAACGTCTCTACATGTAACGTCTCTACAGAATTGAGTAAAATTTTACCAATAGCGATCGCCGCTTCTAGAGCCGCCAACCACAATCCCCCACAATAAGCACTAACACCCTGCAACTTCCAATCATCAAAAGTTTGATCTGGCGCACCAGAATTTTCAGGAATTCCATCGCCATCCTTATCGAAAGTTTTCAAATAGTTGAGGGCTTGAACGATCGCCTCCCAACATGATGCTAAAAACTCTACATCAGTCGCACCTGTCAGTAAATAGTCTCGATATACCTGCAAAACAAAATCGCTGGGTAAATCCTTCCACAAATTGCAATCTTGATATGCCGTGTAATTTGTCTTTTCCCAAACGTGTTCGTTGGGTGCGCCTAAATCGTGAGGTGTTGCACCAGCAACTTTACGCGGCGCGAGGGGCATTTCTGCCCCGATGGTAAGGTAATATCCAATGAGGCGACGATGATTGTCACTAGCAGGAATAGCCCGTGCAAAAGCACGCATCACAGCCTTTTCTAACTCTGGAAATAAGATTAATAAAGCAAACGAACCGTAAAGCCGCACGTCAAGACTTTCATACCAGCGATAATCAATACATTCTAAAATGGCAAACTGACCGATCGGATCGCGCTCTGTCGCCGCACTCCACAGCGTCCCACCGCTGGTAAGATCGTAAAGTTCGTTAAACAATGCCATTTTGAACCAATCGGGCAGATCGGTTTTATCTAAAATTGGTTGCTGCCAAGCTTGAATTTGAGATTGCCAAGACTGGTATGCTTGTAAGGCTGTACGAGCGATCGCCCAAGCATTTTTACCCGTGCGATCGAAAAAATCTGTATAGCGACGATAATATTTGACCCCAGCAGCAAATTCCGTAACGGGAAAATCCCAAGTTAAGACAAAGGGAATCGTGCGAGTTTCTCCTGGTTGAAGTGTAAAACGAATGGCGATCGCACCTGCAATTTGTTCTCCCTCTATAGCTGGTGTCTCATCTTGTAGGTTAGGTAAAGTGCCAGATTCAGCAAAGCTTTTCCAGATATCTTCCCCCGTACCGACAGGATTCCAACGGGTGTGATGAAAGACTTCTATACCTGGCTGTTTTGCCGTAGCAATGCACCACTGCCCGTCCCCTTCCTCTACATCCTCACCGCTATCTCGCCCTAATATGCATCCCACATACTCGGATTCCACCAACCGATTAAAATTTCCCTGGCTTTCTCCCCAGCGCGATTTATATTCATACACTGGGCTACCATCATCTCTAATTTTTACTTCTGAAGATTTACTGGCATTAGTAAACCACCCCGTCATATTCTGCCAGGACAGCATAATACTCAGAGTTATGGGGGCATTAGTAGGATTATGGGCAGTCCAGACAAATACACCCACTGGATAGCTGCTTTCTTGATAGTTATTTGCCCAAATTGGCGAAAACTGTTCGCAGGTTAACTGAGATTGAAACACACCCTCATACACAAACCAGCTACGAGGATACAACGCATGATACGTGCCTGTATGGGCGTGTTGTTCGCCCCTAGATGGATACCACTGCCAATTCTGCAATCCATCTTCAGGTGCTTCCGTACACAAAGCGTAAGCCTGACGAGATGCACTCCGTTCAGACACGCTTTCAAACACGCTAAACTGACAAGCAGGCATCGGCTGAAAAATATGCTCGCCGCCGTCCACCTGCCACACGTTAAAATCACCCCTAGAAGATCGACCGATACAACCCGCACCAAAGCCCCCTAAAGGCATACCGTGCCAGGGACCATCATCTAAATTACTCGCGGTACGGACAGTATAGGGCTTATCCCAGCCCAGACCGATAGGGCGCTGCCAGGTACAGTTAGGAATGTTCATCATTAAGGTGCTGAATTGCATCCCATAGATTTTACTCTTGGATTTGGTAATTGGTCATTGGTAATCTAAGATCTTGCAGTTGTTGCAACGTCCTCCTGGGATTCAAATCCCAGTCTCATAGCTTAAGTCGGATAAATCCGACTGTAACTAGTTTTTAGTCTACTTCAGTAGACTTGTGCTATTAGCCCAGAAATTAATTTCTGGGCGGGTCTGGACACAAGTTGAGATTGCTACAAAATCTCAGTAATTGGTAATTGGTAGTTGTAAATTTTAACTTTTAACTTTTGACTTTTGACTTTTTACAATCCTGCATACCATTCATAGCCTTGGTCTTCCCAGTAGCCTTTGACGGGTAGGAGGCGATCGCTAAGGATGATGTTAGTGACCCATTTACTTTGCTTGTAACCTAATTTAATTGGCGAGGCGAGACGTAAAGGCGCACCGTTATCTATTGGTAAAGGTTGCCCGTTTTTCTGATATGCCATCAACGTTTGTGGGTGCAGACACGATGCTAAATCCCAGCTTTCGTAGTAGCCGTCAGCGGATTTAAAGTAAACGTATTTTGCCTCGGGTTTAGGTTGGGCAAGATTAATAATATCCCGCAATCGAACTCCACCCCACTGCACGATCGCCGCCCACCCTTCCACGCAGACGTGACGAATCACCATTGAGGCAAGGGGCATTTGCTGAATTTCTATCATGCTGAGGCTGAGGAATTTATTGACTGCACCATCGACAACCAGACGAAATTTGGTTGGATCGATTTTTGGAGTAAAGTTAAATGAGTTAACAATTAATGCTTCTGGTTCGATCTCGCTGACTGGAAATTCTGGTGCGAGTTTTTCAGGATTGAAAATTAAAGTTTCAACTTTTTGGTTCAATGGTTCGGAGACTTTACCGACTATATCTTCAAATAAAGGCGTGCCACATCCACCTAATAATAAACTGACGCTGGAAAGCCCAGAAAGTTTTAGAAAGTGACGACGTAATAGTCTTTGGCGAGGGATTTGAATCTGATTCATATTGTTATAGATAAGCTTACCAAAACATCGATTCCAAAAGGCGATCGCCACCGACTTTTCGTCCTAGTAAGGCGTGGATTGTGGCAAAGATAATCACGAGTGGGACGGTAGCGAAGTGAACGATTCGCAACGCTTGCCAATCGCCAAAACAATCGACAATCCAGTGAAATTGAGCGGGTTTGTACATACCCAAGCCGCTAAATATAGCAAGTAATAAAATGGGAACGATCGCCGTATAAGCGATCCGATGCCATGCATAAGCACGACGCTTTTGGTTTTGACTCAATTTCAGTGCTTTGATGTCTTTGTCGCTGACAAATCGATGTTTCCAACGACGGGAAACGAGGATATAAATTCCATAAAACACCAAGTTGAGCGAAAACAGCCACATTGCAGCAAAATGCCAGTGTCTACCACCAGCCAGCCACCCTCCAAGGGTAAAAATTGGCGGAATATGCCAACCTGCACGTCCGCCAAATACGGGGTTAGCATTGTAGATTTGCAGTCCGCTGGTCAGCATAATGAATAAACTAACAATATTTACCCAATGAAAAATTTTGGCTGCAATATCTTGCCTGGGAAGTCGAGACAGAGATTTCATATCAGTTATCAGTTATCAGTTATCAGTGACATCTCGATCGCACACCACGCACCACTCAATTACCAATTACCAACTACCAACCACCAACTACCAACCACCAACTACCAAAATTATGACCCTTCATCTACCAACAGATTTTATTAGCTCAGGTTGCGTTGCTGATGATTCACCTGTCAGTTATTGGTATGAAGGTTATTGTCCTCAGACGGGTAAATTATTGACACTACCCCGCACCCCTTTTGTAGAAGCGATCGCAATTGGGTTGATGCAACAGCTTGCTACTGAGGCGCGGTATTCCCATGAGGGGAAAATGTATGGCGTGTTGCTCGTCGAGACTGCTGCTGGGGAACAGCGAGTGCTGAAAGCATTTTCTGGGCTTTTGCATGGTTGTAGCACGGTTGCAGGTTGGGTGGGAGCGATCGAGGGCAAAGAGCTGGCTTTAGAAGAAGCCCGTACCCTGGATATGTTAGCAGCAATGAAACAAGAGCTAATTGCTTTGCAACAAATACCGGAACGGCAAAAGTATGCAACGTTAGTGCAGGATTTTGAAACGCGCTGGCAGCAACTTACAATCCTACATCGCGATCGCAAGCAACAGCGACAATTTCAGCGCCAGGTATTTCAAGATACCCTCGCAGGCGTTGCTTTAGTAGAGGCATTAGCGCAACTGGACGAACAAAGTCGTCAGGATGGGATCGATCGCAAGCTGTTTAAGCGTCAACGAGATTGTCTGTTACAACCGCTCCAACAGGCGATCGAGCAAGCAGATAAGAGAATGTACGAGTTGAAACAACAGCGGAAAAGTTTATCGAGGCAGCTGCAAGCACTGATGCACGCTAGCTATAGGTTGAGCAATTTCGCAGGGGAGTCTCTACCACTACAGCAGTTGATGGCGGGTTCGCTACCTACTGGAACTGGGGCTTGTTGTGCGCCAAAGTTGTTGCATTATGCGGCAACTCATAACTTGAAGCCACTGGCAATGGCGGAGTTTTGGTGGGGATCGCCTTCGACTAATGGCGAAAAAGTTCAGGGAGAGTTCTATGGAGCCTGTACGGAACGCTGTCAGCCGTTGATGGGGTTTTTATTGTCAGGTTTACAGCAGAGATCCCCCCAACCCCCCTTACAAAGGGGGGCAATGAGATCTTCCCAACCCCCCTTAATAAGAGGGGCAATCCGATCCCCCCAACCCCCCTTAATAAAGGGGGCTAAGAACGATTTTGTTTTCCCCTTTTTAAGGGGGATTAAGGGGGATCTCCAAGATCTATGCATCCAAACCAAGACATCTATTCTTTATGAAAAGGATGGCTTTGTTTCCCCCTTTTTAAGGGGGACTAAGGGGGATCTCCAAGATCTATGCATCCAAACCAAGACATCTATTCTTTATGAAGATGAATGGCTGATTGCCGTGAATAAACCGCCAGGACTGCTCTCCGTTCCCGGTCGTTGTAGCGATCGCTATGATAGCGTCGTGTCTCGTTTACGTCACTTACTGCCCGATGGCATGGCGATCGCAGCTTCACATCGCCTCGATCTAGAAACATCGGGTATTTTGCTACTGACTCGCGATCGTGCCTCTTATCGTCATCTGAGCCAGCAATTTCAACAGCGGCGAGTGCGTAAAGTTTATGAAGCGGTACTTGCCGGATGCGTGACGCAAGAAAGCGGTACGATTCAACTGCCACTTTGGGGAGATCCCTGCGATCGCCCTTATCAGAAAATTGATGCACGGGGAAAACCTAGCTTAACGGAATTCCAAGTCATAGCAAGATCGAAGGATTCGACTCGGATTCAGTTCCTCCCTCTAACAGGACGAACGCATCAGCTTAGGGTTCATGCTGCCGATCCTAGAGGTTTAGGAATACCCATTTTGGGCGATCGATTGTACGGTTGTCGCACCGAAGTAGAGCGTCTACACTTACACGCGAGAGAACTTTGTTTCGAGCATCCCCACTTAGGGAAAAGTATTTCTCTACAGGTAAAAACTCCATTTTGACAGTTATCGTATGATTCGACCAATCGCACCCGATGACACGACCCCACTGATTGCCCTAGCCGACGCGACCGGACTGTTCGAGCCGAACCAACTTGAGGAGCTTGGCGAAATACTGTCCGATTACTTTGGCAATAACAGTAACAGCGATCGCTTCTGGATTGTTGACGACGATAATGGATTAGTGGGGATTGCCTACTGCGAGATGGAACGGATGACTGATGGGACGTGGAACCTGCAATTGATTGCCATCCGACCCGACTGCCAAGGACAAGGACGTGGTACGAACCTGCTACAGTATGTTGAACAAATGTTGACGGCAAGTGGCGGGCGCGTACTATTGGTAGAAACGTCAGGACTGCCGGACTTCGAGCGCACGCGAGCATTCTATCGCAAGTGCGGTTATGGCGAAGAAGCGCGAATCCGTGACTTTTACAAAACGGGCGATGACAAGATCGTTTATCGCAAAGCATTATCCACTCAGAGGTAATCAGCTAGCGCAGTAGTTTCCCTCACTTCTGACTCTTCACCCTGCTAAATCCTAATATGACTGCAAGTCCGATCGCTGCTACTACAGCGGTTGTTGAAATGACAGGATTATTTAAAGATAAATGACGAACTGCGATCGCCACATACGCCCAAACAAATACCAGCGTAAAGGCGATATCTGCCCGTTGAAGGGCAACTACAGAGGCGATCGCTGCACCAATAAGTAGCATAATGACAGTCCATCCTAGAGAGCTTATGCCCCAACCATCCCAATTAGAAATATACAGAGCAGAGGCAATATTAACAATCGTTGCTACAGAGATCCAACCTAAATAAATACTAAATGGTACGTGTACCAGCCATTTGAATTCTCGCGATACTCGTTTGCCAATTTCTAATTGCAAGTAAGCTCCAATTAAGGAAATTAGAATTGCTAGCATTGCTATTACTGAAAGCCAAAATAGCTGTAGCGTGAAGAGATATACCCAAGCAATTTGAGCTAGACAAGCAATAATTAGTAAGACATCAACTCGATGCAGAGTTGAATTTTGGCGCTGTGCTGGAAGAAACTGATAAACGCCATAGGCAATTAATCCGAGATAAATTAATCCCCAAATAGCAAAGGCATAATTTGCTGGCGTAATTTGCACGCCTTGAAGGATGGTATTGGCAATTTCACCAATATTTAATCCTCGAACTGGAAAGAAATTTGACAAGACGTTAACGCTGAGAGTCGCCAAGATAGCAAATAGTGTTGCCAAAGGCAGTACAATTTCTTTACCAGAACCTTGTGTGGATGCTTTCATAAATTTTTTCTCAAGCTGCGATCGCAGATGCACGCTCTTATATTGGCTCTCTTATACTGACTTTATATTTGGAAAAGATTGCCCCTCTACGGTTGGATCGCTCGATCCTGCTACGGGTTGAATATCGTAGTGCGTGCTATTAGCTGCTATGTTAGCCACGATTTCTGCAACTACATCTGGTTGGGCAGATGAGACAAGCGTAGAAGGATAAACTGCTTTTCCCCAAGTTGGATGGACGATCGCGGCACACTGACCGCTACGATCGATTGTATAGCCCAGGGTAGCGCCGACAACTTTCACATCGCTCAACCGCACTTGACCGGGAGGAGAAGTCATAGGGAAACCAGTGCGCGGGTCGAACATATCTGCTAAGTATCCCATTGTTCCCAGTTGGGCAATGATTTGGCTGCCAAATTCTAGAAATTGTTGCCGAAATTCGTTCTTATAGATTTCTGTCTCAACTGTCCGTTCCAAGAAAGCAAATTGACACAGTTGTAAAACTACAACCACAGATAAAACTGGCAACGACCAACTCGGTAAAAGCCGATTTAAATGAGTGCGAATGAATCTAGGAGCTGGGTGAACTGAGTATTGCAGCATTTAATCAATTAATATGCTTGCTGAATATCTTCTAGAGCTTTTTGTAAATCTGGTGCGTGCAACCAACCAACAAAGCCTGCATACAAACATTCTCCGGTAGGAGAGGCAACAAAGACACAATCAATCCCAAATAAGTTCTTGCAAGTGCGAATAGTAGCACCATTTGGCAGTGCGATCGCAATTTGGGCTTTACTAAAATCGCGGCGATGACCGTCTGTCATGCCTGGTACTGCCTGCAACCGTTGTACGATATCGTCATAGACGATCGCCTCACCGACATTAGCATCCATCCAAAAGTCTTGAATGATGGTGGCAACCGTAGGATAATTTCGCAAAACGGCATGAGCTAGTCCTGGCAAGCAGATAAACCGAGCATTTTGAAACTTTGTCGATTCTACTGGAACCGTGCCATCGCTACCACCATCAATATCGCCAGCAATAACTAATGTGGGAATTATAGAGGCGATCGCGGCTGCAATTGGCTTACGATTTTTTCCCAGATCGCCAGCAATCCCAATTCCCCAATTTAAAGGATCGATCGCCCGTGCCACATCTGCACCACCGACTGGCGATGCAATCAAAACCAACGAGTGAATACTAGACCACCACTCAGGATGCTTATGCAATACCTCTAACCAGATCAAACCACCCATCGAATGACCGATAATCTTCAGCGGTACGTCTGGATATTTGGCAATCTGTTCGCTAGCCAGCTTTTCCACTGCCTGAATCAAAGGCTCAATTCTCACCCAAGTTTGAACGTAACCCAGACTCGGCGCAAACACTGGAATTGTATCTGTGACCAACCGACGCGCCAGTAGCATCATGGCACGGTTATCATCTGCCCAGCCGTGCTGCACGAATAAAAGAAATGCCGGATCTACCAATCAGTCATACTCCCACACTACCCAAGGCTTGCTGAATAATTACAGCCTCCATCTCTGCTAGTTTAGCTCCCGCGATCGCGAGATTGTAGGGAAAAGGACGGGGACGAGGAATATAATCTCGCGGTTGCGTCGGACGATGGCGCAGAACGGCGTTAACGATCGTGCATGGTTCGGAATCTAGATTTATTGCACCGTGTAGCACGCCTGGGGGAATTTTAACAACTTGAGGCAGGCGATCGCTCAATGGAGTGTAGCGATACTGCTTATTTTCTAAAGTCACGAGGGCTAAACGCCCTCTAACAACTAAAATCTGGTCTGTCTGAGATTTGTGAACGAAGAGATCGTCAATCGTGTGCGGCGGAATCTGTACCAACATTGTCTCGTGGCTGGACTGGGGAGTATAAAACTGAGCCATTCCCCCTTGAATTGAAGCTAGCGGATAGATCTCAATACCCCGATGAGCAGCCATACCAAACCCGTTTAGACTAAGTGGTTCGCTCCTAATCTAACCCAGTTTTCTGTAAAAAAGTGTTGCGCTAGCAACAGAATGTAACCAAATGTGGTAAGGAATTGTAGAGACGTTACGTGTAACGTCTCTACAATTCTCCCGAATCCTGTACGGGCGGGTTTTGAACCAAGATCGATCGCCTCATCTGTCAAACTTTCGCTCAACCCGCCCCTACAAATCCCGAATCCCGATTAACTTAAAGAAAACGTCAAACTACCGGGTTGGGCGGGATCGCCTTGCATTGCCACCCCTCTCCGATTTGCTTGCAGATGGCGCAGAATTTTATAAATTGCCTCAATTTGGTCTGTGGCTGCGGCTTTCTCGGCAATTTGTGCCAGAGATAAAGGAGTTTTAGCCTCTTGCAGGACTTGCAAGACTTGTTTTTGCAAATCTAACACCACGGCGGCTGCTTTTTTCCCTGCTTCCACGCCTGGTTGGTGGTAGGCGTTAATATTGACTAGCGAACCATAAAAACCTACAGCTCGTTCGTAAAGGGCAATTAATGCGCCTACTGTGTGGGGGTTGACTTGGGGAATGGTAATGGTAATGGAATCGCGCTGTTTTTCATACAAGGCTTGGCGAGTTCCTTGGAGGAAGCCAGAGAGATAATCTCCAGCAGTTGCGCCTGGATCGATGTCTGGTGAGGAACCCGAACGGTCTTCCAAGACTTCGATAAAGGTAGCAAAGAAGTTAGGTACGCCTTCGCGCAATTGCTGGACGTAGGCATGTTGGTCGGTCGAACCTTTATTACCATAGACAGCGATTCCTTGGTGGACGATGTTACCGTCGAGGTCTTTTTCTTTACCCAGAGATTCCATCACCAATTGCTGCAAGTAACGGGAAAATAGTAAGAGGCTGTCTTTATAGGGCAGCACCACCATATCTTTTTCACCGCGTCCGTTCCCAGAGTAATACCAACCGAGGGCAAGCAAAGCGGCGGGATTGGTTTTGAGATCGGCAACGCGGGTTGCTACATCCATTTCTTTTGCGCCAGCCAGCATCGCGCGGATGTCGATCCCCTGCAAAGCGGCTGGTAGCAAGCCGACGGCGGACAGTTCTGAAGTGCGTCCCCCCACCCAGTCAAACATGGGGAAAGTGGCTAGCCAGCCTTCTGATTTTGCTTGCCGATCGAGTTTGCTATCGGGAGTCGTGATGGCGATCGCGTGTTTGGTAAAGTCTAAATTGTGACCTGCATAGGCTGCTTTGAGTTCAATCGTGCCGTTACGCGGTTCTGGCGTGCCTCCAGATTTGGAAATGACGATAACTAAAGTGCTGGTGAGACGATTTCTCACCCGCGTTAACACGCGATCGATCCCCGCCGGATCGGTGTTATCAATGAAGTGAATCGCCAGGGGAGGAAAATCAGGAGCTAAAGCTTCAGCGACAAATTCGGGACCGAGTGCCGAGCCGCCAATACCAATAGAGATAATATCAGTGTAGCGGGGTGCTTGGGGTGGATGAATTGCTCCGCTATGAATTTTTCGGGCAAAGGTTTCAATTTGGTCTACAGATTCAACAATCTCTTGTTTAATTTCTGGAGTTGGAGCCAGATCGGGATCGCGCAGCCAGTAATGTCCTACCATCCGATTTTCGTCAGGATTGGCGATCGCTCCCCCTTCTAAAGCCGCCATATCTTGAAATGCTTTCTCTAACTTGGGCTGCAACCCCTCTACAAATGCATCGTCAAAGCGCATCCGACTGATATCTACGTAAAATCCGAGTCCGGCGTGATAATAGAGCCAGTCTTGATAGCGTTGCCAAAGTGCCGCAGCATCCATAACAATTCTCTACTTACTGTTTGCGCTGATAACAAGTCTTAGTTTAAAGGAAGCTGTTGCTTGCGTTTTGCAGTCTTATATAGTTTTTAGTGTTGACTAGAGGACGGGCTTGCTGTGTATCCCTTTAGTTTGATTTCTCGTAGCTGTTGCAGAAAACAGTCTCGGTGAGATAAAGATGCGATCGCTACTGACTTCTATCCTTGTTGGGTTAAAATCTTTTAGCACAAAAGCATACATTCCCTAGTGTGGCGACGGGTTTAGCAACGCTTATGTTAGATTTAAACGCCCTGATGAACGATCCAACAATTATCGGTTGGGTTGCCTATATCTTGTTTCTGACAGTTTCTACAGCAATTTTTGCCCTGTTCAGCTTGGGGTTAAACTTGCAGTGGGGTTTAACGGGGTTAATTAACTTTGGTCTGGTTGCTTTCATGACTTTGGGAGCATACACGACTGTATTGTTAAGCATGTATGGCGTACCCTTAATCGTAGCAACGCTAGCTGGAGCTTTAGTAGCCGCTCTCTTAGGATGGTTAATTGGTTTATCAACACTAAGGTTGCGGGAAGACTACTTAGCAATTGTCACGATTGGGGTATCGGAACTCATTCGCTTGGTGGTCAACAATCAAGATTTACCAACTCCTAATACTCCCACACCTGGGGCTTTTGGATTGCAGGGATATCCTCTACCCTTAACAGATTTTAACCCCGACACGGTGATGAAATGGATAATGGTAGGGCTACTCACATTAGTTGTGGTTGCGTGTTACTGGAAACTTTGGAAATGGGCGATCGGAAGTCAAAAGTCAAAAGTTAAAAGTCAAAAGTCGTTTGTGACTCGTTATTTACCACTAGTCTTTCGGGCAATTGTCGGCATAGTGGCGACGCTGTTGATTTTTGTCCCCTATGCGGCGGGAGCTATTGGACTATACAACTTCACCAACTACGAAAAATCGGGATTGATGCTGATCTCGGTGTTGGTGCTAGCTTTTGTCGTATGGCGGTTAGAAGTGCTAGCGCGATCGCCCTGGGGAAGGGTATTAAAAGCAATTCGCGAAGATGAGGAAGTTGCCCGCGCTTTAGGAAAAAACGTCTTTTGGTATAAATTGCAAGCTTTAATGTTAGGCGGGGCGATCGCTGGGATTTCTGGTGCTTTGTATGCATGGCAGCAAACTTCAATTTATCCGAACGATTTCCAGCCGCAGACAACTTTCGATGCTTGGATTATGGTGATCTTAGGTGGTGCGGGTAACAATTTCGGTACGATCCTCGGCGCAGTTGTTTTCTTTGCTTACGACAGCGCCACCCGTTTTATCTTGCCCAAAATCGTACCCCTCGATGACGTGCGCCTGAGTGCGTTTCGGATTATGGTTATCGGCTTACTACTGATGATACTGATGATTTGGCGACCGCAAGGAATATTAGGTAAGAAAGAAGAATTGACACTTGGAAAGTAGTCATTGGTCATTTGTCATTTGTCATTTGTCTAAGACCAACCAACAACCCATTACCCATTACCCATTACCCATTACCCATTACCAATCATTATCAATGGAATCCAAAGATCTACAATCCCAACCAATGCCACTATTATCAGCTAGCGGTCTTACCAAAAGTTTTGGCGGGATTAAGGCTGTGGATAATGCCGATTTAGAAGTAGCGAAAGGAAGTATTACGGGGTTAATTGGTCCCAATGGTGCGGGTAAGACAACTTTATTCAACTTACTGTCAAATTTTATTCGTCCCGATCGCGGCTGGGTAATTTTTGACGGTGCGCCAGTCCAGCAATTGAGAACCTATCAAATTGCCTTACAGGGTATGGTACGCACATTTCAAGTCGCACGGACGCTTTCGCGGCTGACAGTACTAGAAAACATGATGCTAGGGGCGCAAAAGCAAGACGGAGAGAACTTTTGGCGGCTGCAATTTCAACCTTGGGCGATCGCCAAAGAACAGCAAATCCTGCGAGAACAAGCGATGGCTCTGCTAGAATCGGTGGGCTTGGCGCATATGGCGCACGAGTATGCGGGGGCGCTATCGGGAGGACAGCGCAAGTTATTGGAAATGGCAAGGGCGTTAATGACGCAACCCAAGTTAATTTTGTTAGACGAACCTGCGGCGGGGGTAAATCCCAAGTTGATCGAACAAATTTGCGATCGCATTTTAACTTGGAACCGCGAAGGTATGACATTTTTGATTATCGAACACAATATGGATGTGATTATGTCCCTGTGCGATCGCGTTTGGGTGATGGCAGAGGGGCGTAACTTAGCTCATGGTAGCCCAGAGGAAATGCAACAACATCCTCAAGTGCTAGAGGCATATTTAGGAAAATAATCCAATACTGTTGTCAAAGATGTGTATCGCTTCAAACAATCTCTATCTTAGGGAGTATTCCCATGAAACATTGAGATTTGTTAATGGTATCTGAGGTGGAAGGTTAATTTGAGCCACATTCGAGTCTCTGGCGCTCTAACTGCAATAGTCAGCTTTAGCCAGCGCCAGTTAACTTTTCTTATCAAGTTTAGAGTTGGTGTTTTTTGACACAAAAAACCGATCGAACAACGACATACAGTATGCACCCAGTAGTCACTAAATTTAGGTGCAAAAGACAGCTTTTATGTCGTTAGAGTAACAAGCCTGACTGACGCTTGCTGAGAACTTCCTCAAAATTGATAAGCAAAGATAACTTGGTGGAGACAGCCAAAGAATGAGCAGCGATACAGATCGATTAGAACTACAGCAACCACCTACGCCACAGTATACGGGTTGGCAAGCAGCGATCGCTCGTTTTTTTCAATTTGACCTGTATAGAACTAACTTTCGGATCGAGACTCTGGCAGGATTGACAACTTTTATGACGATGGCATACATCCTCGTCGTCAATCCCTTAATTTTGTCGGATGCGATTTTTCTACAGCAGCCAAAAGATTTATTCGCCGAACAAGTCTTTGCTACCGCAGTCTCAGCCGCAATTGGAACGCTGGTAATGGCATTTGTTGCCAACTATCCCTTTGCCCTCGCCCCTGGCATGGGATTAAACGCCTTTTTTGCTTATTCTGTCGTTTTAACCCTAAAAATCGATTGGCGTTTGGCACTAGCGGCTGTATTTGCCGAAGGATTGATTTTTATTGCCCTCACCCTTACCAACGTTCGCAGTCAAATTGTCAATGCCATTCCCATGTCGCTGAAAACAGCAACATCAGTAGGGATCGGTTTATTTATTGCCTATATTGGGATATCTGGCGATCCGAAAACTGGAGGTGCTGGGCTAATTATCGCCAGCGAAGTGACAAAAACAACCCTGGGTAGCTTCAGAGAACCTAATACTCTACTAGCTGTTGCCGGAATTATTATTACTACAGCTTTTTTAGTACGCCGCGTTAAGGGGGCATTACTCTGGGGGGTACTCGCCACCGCCTTACTCGGTTGGATTGTAGGTGTTACACCCCCGCCCAAAGGAATTTTTCAGATCCCTACCCTACCGACAGATCTGATCGGACAAGGCATTTTCGGTTTATCGCGATTGACTGCTAACAACTTCCTCGACTTTATCGCCATACTTTTAGTATTCTTATTCGTCGATATTTTTGACACCGTTGGTACTCTGTCTGGAGTCGGCATGAAGGCAGGGTACATTAAAGAGGATGGAAAACTACCGCGAGTCAATCAAGCACTGTTTGCCGATGCAGTAGGAACAACTGCTGGGGCGCTGATCGGTACGTCTACAGTCACTACATATGCAGAATCAGCCGCAGGCGTATCGGAAGGGGGGCGCACGGGCTTCACAGCTGCGATCGTAGGTGTATTATTTATCCTGGCGATCTTCTTAGTTCCTTTATTCGAGGCAATTCCCGCCTACGCTACTACACCAGCCCTAGTCATTACAGGCGTGTTAATGATGACAGGTGTATCAGATATTCGTTGGGGTGATGTAGCTGAAGCTGTTCCGGCATTTTTGACGATTTTGTTTATGCCCCTTGCCTACTCAATTGCCACTGGGTTGTCAGTTGGTTTTATCACCTATCCAATTGCCAAAGCACTGCAAGGCAAAGCCCACGAAGTTACGATCGCAACTTGGATTTTAGCCGCAGTTTTCATAATTCGATTTGTCTTTATGACATTGCGCTTCGGTACATCTGAATAAATTTCATATTTATATGTAGAGACGTTACATGTAACGTCTCTACACGCAACTACTAACTCTCTAAAGATGAATTCATTCTTTTGCCAGATTCCTAAAGCTGAGTTACACCTACATATTGAAGGTTCCCTCGAACCAGAAATGATGTTTGTATTAGCCGATCGCAACAATATTCAACTACCCTACAAATCGGTAGAAGAAATTCGTGCTGCTTACAACTTTCAAAACCTGCAATCATTTCTCGACCTTTATTATGCAGGAATGAGCGTGTTGCAGACAGAACAAGATTTTTACGATCTAACTTGGGCATACATGCAAAAAGCATCTGCTCAAAATGTGCGCCACGCTGAAATCTTTTTCGATCCTCAAGGTCATACTTCTAGAGGGGTTTCGTTTGAAACAGTTCATCGAGGAATTTATCGTGCATTACAGGAAGCAAAACAACAACTCGATATTTCTTCTTATTTGATTCTCTGTTTTCTACGACATTTAAGCGCAGAATCGGCAATGGAAGCTTTAGAACAAGCTTTACCTTATAAAGATACAATTCCAGCAGTAGGTTTGGATTCTTCAGAAGTAGGAAATCCACCTTCAAAATTCCAAAAAGTCTTTGATAAAGCCCGAGAAGAAGGATTTCTTACTGTTGCTCATGCGGGCGAGGAAGGACCACCAGAATATATTTGGGAAGCCATAAATCTTTTAGGCGTATCGCGTATCGATCACGGTGTACGCTGCATCGATGACCCAAAGTTATTAGAATATTTAATTGAAAAACAAATTCCTCTGACTGTCTGTCCGCTATCTAATATCAAACTTTGTGTTTTCGATTCGATGGCAAAGCACAACATTAAACAATTATTAGACATGGGATTGTGCGTGACAGTAAATTCTGACGATCCGTCTTATTTTGGCGGTTACGTGGCTGAGAATTTACAAGAAATAGAATCGGCTTTAAATTTGAGTAGGCAAGATATTTATAAATTGGTGAAAAATTCCTTTCAAGCAACGTTTTTGAGTGCGGAAGAGAAGCAGACTCGAATTACTGAATTAGATGAGTTTATGGTGAAATAGAAAAACTATGAATAAAAAACTCGTTCCACTCATTTCTCAGTCAGAAATAGCAGCAACTGTGCAGCGATTAGCGCGGGAGTTGGATCGAGATTATCAGAATAGGTTTCCAATTGTCATTGGTGTTTTGAAAGGATCGTTTATCTTTCTCGCCGATTTGATCCGGCAGATGCAAACTCCGATTTGTAATGTCGAACTGATCCGTTTATCTAGCTATGGTTGTTCTACCACTAGTTCGGGTGAAGTCAAGATGTTAATGGGTTTAACTGAAGGTGTTATTAACAACAAGGATGTCATTTTAGTTGAAGATATTGTCGATACTGGGTTGTCAACCTCAAAAGCAATAGAAATATTGAAAGCTGATAATCCATCCTCGCTCAAACTTTGTGCCTTACTCGATAAACCCTCACGCCGCAAAGTTCAAGTTGAAATCGATTATTTAGGAATTGAAATTCCCGATCGCTTTATTGTCGGTTACGGTATAGATATGGACGAAAAATATCGTCAACTACCAGCAATCTACGCGATTGAGGAGTAGATAAAAAGTAACTGTTCACTGATAACTGTGTGTAGCAATTGGCAGACAAATTGTAAAACAAGTCTTACCAGGCTGCGATGTAAATGTAATTGTTCCTTGGTGACGGTTCTCGACAATCCGCCGTACTGCATCTAAACCTAAACCCGAACCAGAACCTACAGGCTTTGTCGTATAGAAAGGCTCGAAAATACGCGATTGAATTTCTACAGGAATCCCAGCACCAGAATCGGCAATTTGTACCTGGATATAATCGCCATTTTGAGCGGTAGCTAATTCAATGACTCCTTTCCCCGCGTTAGCAAAGCTTATCGAAGATATCGCATCAACTGCATTATCAATTAAGTTCGTCCAAACTTGATTCAACTCGCTACCAAAAGCGAGAATTTTGGGCAAAGAGCGATCGTAATTCCGCTGAATTTCAATTCCTTGCTTGAATTTGTAAGCAAATAATTGCAATGTATCTTCAATTCCATCGTGAACGTCAACAATTTGTTGCGCGCCGCGATCCATGTAAGAATAAGATTTCATCGACTGGACGAGCTGAGAAATTCGCTGCGCTCCCCGCAAGCCACTCGAAACCGTACACATAACCTCAAAAGACAGCGCCAGCCAGCGCAACCCCATATCTTTTAATTCTGTCGGATCGTCCTTCCAGCGCTCCATCAGCTGGGTTAAAGTCTCTATATCTACATTTCCAGCTGCTAATGGTTCGGCGAGTTTCCAAGCATCTTCTACGCCATAGTTTTCTAACCACTCAAGCAATTGTTCCTCGCGATCGCTAAATTCAATGGGGTTCATGCGACGGTTGACAACCGCATCCCAACCATCGTCACGCACTTTGAGCCATTTTTCTGTATGTTCTACCTCTACTTGGCGCTGTCCGTAAACAAAATTCATCCGTTGGAGTTCGAGCAATGCTGGGGTGATATCTTGCAAAGCACGAATTACAGCTGCCGCAGGGTTGTTAAGTTCGTGTGCTAAGCCAGCCGCTAGCGTGCCTAGAGCCGCCATTTTCTCTCGATTTTGAATAAAAGACTCTAAACCGCGCAATCGTTTCTGTACGGCTCGAAATATTAAGCGCTCGAAGCCTCGACAACTATGTAGGAGGGTGCGAAAGTCATCGCCTGAGATTTCGTAGAGCCGACAATCAGAAAGAGCGCGTAATGTTACGGGGACTGGTTCATCGGTTAAGACTTGAATCTCGCCAAAAAAAGCAGGTGCTTGGTGCTGTCCGATCGGCATTTCGATCCCTTCGCTGATGCGGGTAATGCTCACCCGACCTGATAGCATGACATAAAATCCCCGTGGCGGATCTCCTTGTTTGACGAAGACTTCGCCGCTAGATAGCTCCATTTCTTGAGCGCGATCGCAAACCCAGTGAATCTGCTCTTGGGAAAGCTGTTGAAACAACTCCAGCGTTAACAGTTCGTCTACACATAGCATGGTTGAATCTTCTCCACGCGAGTCGTACTGTTACTGTATCTGAGGATTTATAAGCAAGGGAAGCATGGGAATAATGATTTATTTGCTGTATTGAAGGATACTTTCCGTGAAAGTTTTTGTCGATGAGATGCGATCGGAGTGACACAGGCGATCGCGTTGGGTAGATTCCTTGCATGAAAAATTATAGATATACTCTAGTTGTTTGCATCTGCTCGTGATGTCAACTCGATTGTTAGTTTAACCTTGCGGCTTGACTAACTAGATGGAGAAGAAAACAATGCCAGCAAGCGAGCCACAGCGACAGGAAGCGGAACGGGAACGGCAAAACGCCGAACAACATCGGCGCGAGTCGGAAGTAAAGCGAGAGATAAGTGCTGAGCAGCAGCAGCAAGCTGCATTGCACCAATATGCTGCCGAACAACAGCGCATCCAGTCGGAGAAAGACCGTCAGGCTTCTGAGGAGAGCCGAGAATTCGCGGAGGAGATGCGGCAGACCAAAGAGGCTATAAGGCAGCAGGCTGAAGAGGCGCGGCGTGTTGCGGAAGAGGCGCGACGTGCTGCGGAAGAGGCGCGGCGTGTTGCGGAAGAGGCGCGACGTGCTGCGGAAGAGGCACGACAGCAGGCTGCTGAAGCCCGTCGTATAGCGCAAGAGGCACAACGAGCAGCGGCAGAGGCACAAAGCATCGTGCAGGAGCAACGCGAAATATTAGCGGAGATGGCGCTGACTGCACAACAGTACCGAAAAGTAATGACACAATACGAAGAGTAGCTGAAGTTAACGCTAGTTTGGCAGCGCATAAATGTAAACGGATCTAGTCATTTAGAGCTTTGGTGAAAACTGAATCATGGCAATGCTCCTTTCCATGCTGGAAACTGCTTGCCGCAATCTTTACACAAATAACGCTGCTTGCCGTGGCGATGCCCGTTTTTAGATAGTCGTTCGGATTGGCAGTGAGGGCATTTCATTACTTTCATTACCTCGCCCTGCAATACCTCATCGCCAACATGAGGACTTAGGTAGGATACGAGTAGATCTTCAATCTGTTGGATGAGCTGCTGACTGTGAGTTTCGCTGCTGCGGAGAGCAATCAAAATTAATGTGTTGCTGCAATGAACGCAGACTTCGGCTAATAAGCTAGCTCTCTCGTCGCTTAAGGTAGGGTGGCGCTGTTTCAATAAACTAGCCATAAATGCGATCGCCTCTTGAGTCAAACTCTCGTCAATTGTTTGAAATATTTCTGGTGCGGTGAAAAATTGCACGAAAACAACACGAGATGTCGGTTGCTCGAATAGTTTGGCAACAGCGGCTACTAGCTGTTGAATCATCTGTCTCAGAGGTAACTGAATAATGCTAGGCGTGTTTACCTTAGCCCACATTGCTTTTACTCGTTCGACATGACGAATTTCTAGGGCGCGAAAGATAGCTGCTTTATCAGGAAAAAACTGGTAAAGCGAACCAACAGCTGTATTTGCCCGTGTTGCGATCGCATGGGTTGTAGCGGCTTCATAACCTACCTCAGCAAATACCTCAGCCGCAGCATCCAAAATTTTTTCTACCCTTTGCTTACCTCGTTGCTGTTTCGGTGAACGACGCATAGATTTTGTAGGTGACTCACCACCCTTGCTTGACAAACACGAACAATCCGTCATATTTTGAGAAAATACGAATAAACCGTCATATATTTTAGATCTTTAAGAGGTCAGTCTATGCATCCTATTCTTCCTGGTGCGCCGTGGTTGATTGCTCATCGCTCGATGCTAGGAGTTAATAAACCTCATAAAATTACTCTTAACGGTCGAGATTACGTACTGTGGCAAAATCAAAGAGGCGAAGTCTTTGGCTTAGATAATATTTGCCCTCACATGCAAGCCCCGCTCTCCGATGGCTGGATTTGTCGAGCGCGAGATACCATTACTTGTCCGTTTCACGCCCTAGAATTTGACACGCAAGGACAGTTGTACCGAGAGGAAACAGTAACTCAACCTTTGTTAGAAAAATTAGATTTGACGGTTATTGGCGATAATATCTGGACGTATGGGGGATGCGAGCCGAAAATTCCCATTCCCGAATTAATTGAAAGAATTACCCCTGGTTTTGAATTTGTTGGGATTGCTGGAAGTAAAAGCATTCAAGGTGATTTTTTAAGCAATATTTTAATTAATTACGATTACAATCATCAAAATGGTACGCATCGAGAAATATTCAAAATTAAAGCAATTGAGGTGAACGATTATCAAGAAAATGGTTACACTACTAAGCTTCTACAAAAAGTGACTAGAGATGACAACACATTCAAGGAACTTGCCAGTAATCCAGTGTTGTTCACCGTTCCCAAAACTTTTGTCAATCAATTTGAATATTCCTTTCCTTCTCTAACTTCATTTATTGCTACAATTCCTTCTGGTCAATTCATTCAAATTCATTCTTTATATCCTGAAACAGAAAATCGTACTAAGACATTTGTTTTAGTTTTTGCCAAAATTCAGAATTTAGTTTTAAAAATCTTATTAAAGAATTCGCTCCTCAAAGCAGTAGATGAAGTCATCCGCCAAGATACAGAAACAATCGAGAATTTATATCCCAGGCAAAAACCAAAAATCCGCCTGCCAAACGAAGAAATTATGTTTTACGCCCAAAAGCTATATCAAGAATGGTAAGCGATCGCCTTGTCAGTGCAGCCCGTGGAGCATCTAGGATAGTTTCAAAATTTGGGCGATCGCGTCATTGTGGCAAGAATAGAAAGAAGTGGTAAATTGTACTCGTTCCCTGCTGACACCTGAGACAAGCCAAACAGCTACAAAGTGGAACGTTAATTCACTACTCTATTGACACCTAGCCTTGAGTATTAAAACTTAGATGCGTCGTTGGATTTTGACTGGGGATAATGCTAAGCATTGGAAATCTCAGCTGCATAGCCGAGCCGATTGGTTATGGATTGGGGGACTGCTCTTGGCAGCACTACTTCTATATACTAAGAACTTGGGTGACTTACCGTTGCGAGACTGGGACGAAGGCACGGTGGCGCAAGTCGCAAGAGAAATATGGCGATCGCCTGCAAACTGGCTGCACCCAAAAACTATAGGCGGCGAACCTTATTTAAATAAGCCACCCCTCATGCATTGGCTCATAGCTCTCACCTATACAATTGGTGGGGTAAATGAGCAGACATCTCGTTTACCAGGGGCATTACTAACCGCGCTTGGTATACCAATTTTATACAGTATTGGACGAGAAATCTTTCACTATCGCCAGCCAGCAATTTTCTCGGCTTTAGTTTACCTAGTCATGCTACCCGTGCTACGTCACGGCAGGCTAGCAATGCTAGATGGTGCGATCGTCAGTTTTTTTCTATTTACAGTTTGGTGTTTGTTGCGATCGCGTCGCAATCTGCGCTACTGCTTGGGCGTAGGCATCGGTTTAGGACTGATTGGACTGACTAAGGGTATGGTAGGGTTGTTACTCGGAGCGATCGCCCTGTTATTTCTCTTTTGGGATACGCCCCGCTTGTTAGGTAGTTGGTATTTATGGGGTGGAATCGCGATCGGGAGCTTGCCTGTAGCAGCGTGGTATGCTGCTCAGTGGTGGCAATACGGACATCAGTTTACCGATCGCGCTGTCGTCGATCAGTCCCTCAGCCGGATTTGGCAAGCGGTAGAAAACCACCAACATCCCCCCTGGTTTTATTTGCTTGAAATTCTCAAATACTGCTTTCCCTGGTTAATCTTTTTACCTAGCGGTCTGCTTTATACCTGGAATCATCGCAACTGGAGGTGGGCAAAACTGATCTTAGTTTGGGGCGGAGGCTACTTGCTAGCAATTTCCTTAATGGGAACTAAACTGCCCTGGTATGTTTTACCAGTTTACCCCGCGATCGCTTTGGCTGTAGGAGTCCAATTGGCTCAGTTTTGGCAGCAACCCTATCCAGCTAAATATCCCCGCTACGCGATCGCATTTTTAACTTTACTAGCGGTGGCGACGTGGGCAGCCAGTTTCTACTACAGTCCTTGGAATACCGATCCCGACTGGGAATTACAGTGGATTTTGGCAGCAGTAGCAGGCACGATGACTTTCAGTGCTTGGCTAGCTGTGAGGGGAGATAGACAATTTATCGCCGTACTTATTTGGGGCATGTACGTTGCCCTGTTACTCTTCGTCACCTCTCGCCACTGGGTTTGGGAACTAGCAGAAGCCTACCAAGTCAAACCCGTAGCTGCTCTCATTCAAGCTCGCACACCTCCAAACCGAGAAATCTACACTTCCTTCGCCTATAATCGTCCTTCCTTAGATTTTTACAGCGATCGCCGCGTCATTAGTAGTAACTTCAACCAACTGCAACAACAGTGGCAGCAACCACATCCATATTTACTTCTAGATCGCCCTACCCTAGAACGTTTAAAGCTACCAGCGATCGAATCCCTCGGTCAAGCCTCTGGCTGGATGTTAGTTACAAGGGAGTAGGGAGCGCACGAGCGATCGAGCAGGGAGCAGAGGAGCAGAGGGGCAATTACCAATTACCAATTACCAATTACCAATTACCCACACCCTGTTCGCCGATAACTGACTCAATTTGCTATTTCCTTCACATCTTCTACCAATCTGTCCCAGGGAGATTGTTGTTTGTTGAGGCTATCTAGACTGAAGATACTAATCCCTAACAAAAAGATACTACCCGCCGTTAAGACTGCTACAGGACGTTTGAGCGAACCAAGGTCGCGGATGATTCTTGCCCAAGGTCGGCTTTGACGACGCAGCGCGTGCGCTACCATAACTTGTTTTAAGCATTGGGGATCGCGCACGTAATGACCGCTCCAACTGACAACTAATTTTTCTTGACAATTAGGACAGGTAAAAAGCCCACGATTGCCTTTGATTGGCTTGAGCTGTTCGGTACGTTGACAAATCGGGCAAGTGAGAGAGTGGTTTCCAGTGTGAGTGTTCATCAGCGATAACCTAATGCGTCGAACCTGGGGAGCGTGAGAAATTGTTGGCATAAGCAATGTAAAACTGCTAATTCCAACTAATAAAGCGATCGCGATCGAACCAAACTAAAAATTTAGCTTTTGTTCACAAGAGATAACGAGGACTGGCGGATGCAAACCACGGCAATAGGCAGCTCCTGCCAAATCTTTTTGACAAAACTGGTAGAAGTATATACCAGCCGCTCTGATATTAGCCCCTATCTTTGAGAGTATTCGGGGCTTTACGAGTTTCTTCACGCCTAGAGCGTTCGATTACGTGAATCTATAAATTTTTATTTTTTCTATCTTAAACGCTAATTCAATATATCGTCTGATTTTATATGCATACTGAAAATAGTTAAGCTACAAGCTAGATGGTGTTTGTTGTCATTTGTCATTTGTGAGTGGCTAGCCACCAGCTCTCGTTGCTACCAACTCATATCGCCACTACTCACTACTCACTTTACTCTAGTCATTTGTCATTTGCGGTTGCCTATGACGAACGCGAGCGGATTAGGGATTGCTAATTAGCTCCCAACCTACATTTAAGCACTCTTATAACTCTTTTTCGAGCGCGATCGCACTTGCTTAGCAAAGCTTCTTAAACGATCGCAACTATCTACTTGTCTGGCTTCAGAAAAATCGCTGAGAATGAGTAATAGTAGATTGTGAAAAAAATTTAACTTTATTTTTCGTTTTTTATCTCTAAATGACCGATCGTTCCCTGTCTGAGGTGAGTCAGCCACAATCTGGCGGGCTTGCTGCTCCTTCTAACCCTATTGCCCACATTCTCAATCGCTTTCAGCCTTCTCCAGAAGCCGTTGTCTTACTTCTAGCGGTCTTGATTGGCGGCGGTACGGGTATGGGTGTGGTGACATTTCACTATTTAATCGAACTCGTTCACTACGTTGCTTTTGTTAATTTGATGGGGACGCTCTCCGCTTGGGGTGCGTGGACAATTGCTCTGGTTCCAACTCTGGGCGGATTCATTGTCGGATTGATGCTGACGCGCAGGCAAGATTTCGGTCCTGGGCTGTCTTCTTTAATTGCTGCGGCTTCTGGTAGTGCCACGCGACATGCTATTTTGCAGCGGCTTCAGCCTGTAACCAAGATGGTAGCTGCTTCTGTATCTTTGGGTAGTGGTGCTTCGCTCGGTCCTGAAGGTCCCAGCGTCGAAGTTGGAGCTAATTTTGGCGTGTTACTCGCTCACGTTCTACAAGTCTCGCAAGAACGCCAGCGTCTACTTTTAGGTGCAGGGGCAGCAGCAGGTTTGGCAGCGGGTTTCAATGCTCCCATTGCGGGAGTATTTTTTGCTCTAGAAGTGGTGTTGGGAACGACATTTGCGAATTCGGCTGTCAGCGTCGTCTTGCTAGCAGCGGTTGTATCGGCGCTGGTTGCCCAAATTGGTTTGGGAGGACAGCCAGCTTTTGCTTTACCTGTATACGAGGTTCGCAGCCCCTTAGAGTTACCGCTCTATGTCGGCTTGGGAATAGCTGCTAGCATTATTTCAATCGCCTACACTCAATTACTCCTTTGGGGACGAGCCTGTTTTCGCGGACAAGTTAAAGGTTTTGCTTGGCTGGGTCGCGTTCCCTTGCCAATGCATCCGGTGATTGGTGGTGCTTGTGTCGGCTTGGTGGCGTTGCTCTATCCGCAGATTTTAGGCATTGGATACGAAACCATAGAAGCTATGCTTCAGGATGTTGAGTTTTCTTTGCTGCTATTGTTAATTCTGCTGGTGCTGAAGCTAGTAACCACGGCGATTAGTATGGGCAGCGGTTTGGTTGGCGGGGTTTTTGCTCCAGCTATGTTTCTCGGTGCTTCGTTGGGAGCAGCATATGGCAAAATTTTAGCGGCACTGCTACCACAAATTGGCATGTATATGGCTGGTCCGCCAGCTTACGCGATGGTGGGAATGGCAGCTGTACTAGCTGGAAGTGCTAAAGCTCCTTTAACAGCAATTCTATTATTGTTTGAATTGACGCGCGACTATCGCATTGTTTTACCGTTGATGGCGGCGGTTGGCTTAAGTGTCTGGTTAGTAGAACGGCTGAAAAAAAGCGTAACTCCTGAATCTAGCGCCAATTTACAACAGTTGAATTTGAATTTAGTTGGGGACGAAGATCGAGAAATTGTGCAGCAAATATTGGTAAGAGAAGCAATTTACGAATCGCCTCTCATGTTGCCAGATTCTATGTCTGTCTCTCAAGCAGGTTTATCCATGACTAACGCTCATTGTCGTAGTGCTTTGGTGGTCAATCCCGAACTGCAACTACTAGGAATTGTGACTTTAGAAGATATTAATCGGGCGATCGCAACTTGGGAAAATGCTGATGCTCAATTGGTCGATATTTGCACGACCGATTTACTTTATGCTTACACGGATGAACCTTTATCTGAGGCTCTATCTCGAATGGGAGCCAGGGGGTTACATCAGTTACCAATTGTCGATCGAGATCAGCCAGAACAAGTTTTAGGCTTGCTCGAACGGGAACAAATTGCTTTAACTTGTAAACTAGCAACAACTCGCAAAGCGCTTCATCCTTATCTCAAAGTTTCACTACCTGTAGAAGAATTAGCGTTGCCAAAAAGTGAGTAATGGCTAGTGGCTAGCGAGTAGTAGATTTAATCGTCAACGTCCTGTCAATCGCAAATTGAACTTGCGATCGAAAATATAGTGGCGGGCTTTATCAGTTCTAGTCAGGAAACCTTAACAATAAATTGCTTGCCTCTGGTGGCAAGTTTGTTAAGCTGCGTTTCTCCAATGGGAACTCGATAAGTACCCGCCTAAGTAACTCAATAAAGTTATCGCACTCTTACAAGTCGAACAGCTTAGTTTTTCACCCGCTAGCTTTACTTTCGGGTGAGAAACTAACTCTGCAACTCTCAAAAAGCGCTTTTCTAGCAAAACTTGAGGTACTGTTTGCTGCTGATAAAATTGAGCTTGAAGTCTGACGAAATAGCAGATCGATTTGGATGCGATCGCGTCCCCTAAATCTCAAGCTGTAGCCTCTACGTCTTCTTTTGCTCCATCTATTTGCTTGAGATGAATGTGTTTTTTCCCTAGAGTGATGACAAATTCATCTCCTTGTTGTAGACCCATTTGCTTCGTATATGCCGAACCAATTAGCAAATTACCGTTCGATTGAACGCTAATGCGGTAGCTGGCACTACGTCCGCCACGCCCATTTGAGTTGGAAGTGCTATCTAATTCAATGCCTTCCGCATCTATTAGCGCGTTGAGAAACTTCATCATATTGACACGCTCTACACCATTTTTGGTAGTCGTGTAGTAGCCGCATTCCTTTGCCTTTTCTTCTTTACTCAGGCTATCTAGCTCTTTGACTTTCTTGAGCAGTGCTTCTCCGGCTAGAGGCTCGATCTTTTTCTTTTTATTCATCAACTTAGTTCTGTTTTAACTGGAGCAGGTGGTTTACAGTTTTGATTGTCAGCTAACTGAAGCTATGATTTAGTTTAATTTAGCTTTATATCAGCTTAGCTAACTATAATACACTGATTATAGTAATTCTTTCAGCTTTTCGATCTTAATTTTGAAATTTTTTTTGATTGAAAATAGTATGAATCATCCTAATAACTGTCCGAACTTTGTCAATCCCCGATCCAATCGAATCATCCCCAGGAAATAGCATCGGCAAAAACTGACTGAAGTACTGTTGGTTGTGTGGTAGCGATCGCGATCGTCATCTTCGGGAAAATTTATTCGTTCGGGAACGAGTGACTTCGTCTATTTATCTACCCTCAGTAGGTAATTAAACTGAAAAATTGCTCTCCCCCAAAAGACAACTACGTGATTTTTGCTGCACGCATCAATGTGTAAAGTAATTTTCTCTAAATATAAAAAGAGTGGGCGATAGAAGTCAAAAGTCAAAAGCCAAAAGTCAAAAGTCTCCAAGCCGCAAGTTGCAAGTTGCAAGTCGCAATTAATGACTCATCACTCACTGATAACTGATAACTGAGAAATGATAACTGAGAAATGAAACTGACAACTAGGGGTCACTACAGCGTTAAAGCATTGCTCGATCTGAGCCTGCAACCAAATTACACTCCGGTAGCAGTTAAAGCAATTGCCGCTCGGCAAGAAATTCCTGCTCCTTATTTAGAGAAATTACTGATTGAAATGCGACGAGCAGGATTAGTAACATCGGTGCGGGGAGTTCAAGGAGGATACAAATTAGCGCGATCGCCTGCGGCAATTTCATTAGGTGAAATTCTCGCTGCTGTCGGAGAAACTATCGAACCTTTGCCCCACCATCAACCAGAACCAGGACAAGCAGAAGATTGGGTCACTTTTACGCTCTGGCAACGATTGCATCAAAAAATGAGAGAAGCATTGTATAGTATTACTCTTGCCGATCTCTACTACGATGCCCGTAGTTGGCAAGCCGCTCAAGGAGAAGAAACAAATTTTGTGGTTTAGGAGTGAGAAGCGAGGAATGAGTATGATGTGGGTAATTGGTAGTTGGTAGTTGGTAATTGGTAGTTGGTAGTTGCACCTGAAGCCCCTTGTCTCCCTTGTCTCCCTTGTCTTCCTTGTCCCAATTTTGAATGCGTGAATTTTGAATTTTGAATTTTGTCCCCAGTTCCCCCAGCCCTCTTCTCATCGCCGCAGTTTTAGACTACTTAATTGGCGATCCTTGGGGTTTTCCACATCCGGTGCGGGTGATGGGATGGCTAATTTCTCAGTTTAATTATTTCGCATTCAAATATTTGAAATCCGAGCGATCGCTCTACTGGGCGGGTGTGGTTTTAGGTTTGGGATTAATTCTTGGTAGTGGTGCTGTTAGCTGGTTATTGGTTTATGCTGCTAGCCAAGTACATCCATTATTGGGTCTAGTGACAGATAGCATTTTATTAGCCAGTTGTTTTGCTGGGCGCAGTCTGAGAACAGCAGCAGAAGATGTCTTGCAACCTTTAAAAACTGGCGATTTGGTACGAGCGAGAGCAAAATTAAGTCTTTATGTTGGTAGAGATACGCAAGAACTCTCAGCACCAGAAATTTTGAGAGCAGTCTTAGAAACAGTAGGGGAAAATGCCACTGATGGGGTGATGGCTCCCTTATTTTACGCGATCGCCTCTGCCTTCATACCATATACAAATGTGGCGTTTCTGCCCTTGGCATACAAAGCAGCAAGTACTCTTGATTCGATGGTAGGTTATCGAGAAGCACCATACACTCATTTAGGCAGATTCAGCGCTAAGTTGGAAGACCGATTAACGTGGTTGCCTTGTCGTTTAACAGTATTAACTCTCGCATTGCGATCGCTTAAGCCTTTGTATGTATGGCAAATGTGTCAGCGAGATGCCATTAAAGATCCTAGTCCTAATTCAGGTTGGAGTGAATGCGCTTATGCAGCTGTCTTAGGCGTACAACTGGGGGGGACAAATTGGTATCGCGGAGTAGCCAAGCAAAAGCCTTTACTTGGAGAACCGATTTATCCCATCACAGCTGAAAAGATTCATCAAGCCCTACAACTGACGCGGCATAGTTTTTTCATTTGGTTGGGATTAGGAATTGGGGCGATCGCAATTTCTACTTATAGTTTTTAGTCAGAAATACTATTAACTCCGAAATAAGCGCGTATATTGAGTTTCGTGTGCCATACTAGCCAGCGATAAACCCCAGCTACAACTACTCAACTCGTCATCAGTTAAGACTGAAATCCGAGCAGCTGCATCAACTATATGAGCTTGTAAATTAATTAAAATCTGTTGTCCGGCAGTTTGTCCGAGGGGAATCAGTTTAATCCCAGCAGTAATTAAATTTGTTGCCCAACTGTGTAAATAACCTAAAACAGCAGTTTCTTGGGAAATTTGCCAGCAATGCGCAGCCACTCCAAAGGCGATCGCATAATTCACCGAAATACCTACCGCATTAAATATAGATTCTAACTGTGGCTCAAGTTCCAACAACAACCGCATCAGCGATCGCCCCATTTGCCAACTAGAATTACGCAACTCTTCCGTTTCCCGCGCCGCCGATAGCCAACTATTCCAATAATTTAAATTTGTTAAATTGCTTGCCAAAACAGCATTATATGCTCTGATCGTCATCGCCGCTTCAATCCGAATTGCGCCAAAATGCAATTCCCGTTCTAACCAATGTTGCAAACTTTGAGCATCTGCGATCGCCCCCCATTCTACCAGCGTTTCTATACCCTCAGAATAACTATAAGCCCCTACTGGTAAAGCCGGACTCGCCAATTGCAGCAAACTTAGTAGCGCCAATTCCGAATTCCTAATGGTGTCCATATGCGCCAACTTCAGGCTGAAATGGAGCGTTTTCTTCTATTACGATGACTCCCAGATGTTCTAACATTGCTTGCAATACTGGATCGGGAGATAAGCGAAGATAGTTAGTACCAATTTCTAGGGGTACGTGACGATTACCCAAATGATATGCAGCCCTCAGTAAATCTAAAGATGTAGCTGCTGTGACCGTCAAGACTAGTTCTGATTTTGCCTTGACTAAAATCAAATATTCGCCATTATCCGATCGCAGCATATCTCCATCTCGCAACACCGTTCCTCTGGGTAAACGTAGAAATACCGTTTCTCCTTCCTCAGTTTCAAAGCGATGGCGGCTTTTCGTACGTTCCTCCGCCGTCAGCACCAAGGTAAAAGCATTGACAGCACTGTTAATAGCTGGTAAGCGATCGGTTATAGTTAACATCAGTTATCAGTTATCAGGAAGTAGGGAGCAGTTATCAGTGACCAGTGACCAGTGACCAGTGACCAGTGAGCAGGGAGCAGTTAATTCTCTACTTACGAATTACGAATTACGAATTACGAATTACGAATTACGAATTACGAATTACGAATTACGACTTCGTTAAGGGCTACCTTGTAATCGCAGCATTTCATCTTGAATTCGCTGTCTTAAATCGGGATTATTTTGGACTGTTTTGGTAATTTGATTAAATTCTTCAAAAGAACTAAAGTATTTTTTCACAATTGATTCATACTGCGAGCAATAGCCTTTGGCAATACTGCGAGCGTTATCTGGTAGGTTAGAGATGCTATCTTCGCGATCGCACGCAATGCGGGGTAACTCTTCAGAACCCATACTTTGTTTGAGATCGGTTAAAGCCGTTTGGCGGACTGGTTCTGCCTCCAAAACAGCCCTAGCATAATTGTTAACTTCTGCTTCGCTGAAGTCTTGAGCAGATGCAGCAGTGCTGAAGTTGAGATTGCTGAAATTGTGCAGATCGGGTAGTCCAGCAACTACACTCAACGCGCTAATTGCCCCAATCAGCAGCGATCGCGATAACATCCGGTTGAAGTTGGTCAGTAAATAGAGATAGCAAAATTTAGTCATATTTTATGTTGGCAGAAAATGTCATACCGGAGGCATCAGTTCTTTTGAATCATTTTCAGAGTTAGAAGTTCCAGCCATTTCTCACTGCGCTTTATTCCAGCTTACAGCTAGCTGTTAGATGATGAAAAAATCTGGCAAAGGGCGATCGCTTTTGTTTGCAACGTCGTTATGTGTTCTGCACCTTGTTTCAAGCTCACTTCTAATTCCAGCAAGACGGGTAAAGCAGCGATCAGTTGCTGTGTAGAAATCTGCATCACTTCTCGCTTGAGAATAAATACTCGTTTAGGATTGCTAATTTCTGCTGCTTGAGCGATCTGTTGTTCCGAGTTTTCGCCTCGTTCTAACATTAGCTTTACCCATAGCCAAGTCCGAAACTGTCCGATCAACGTCGCCACGATTTTGAGTACGGGTTCGTTGCGACCGATCAACTGCCCGATGAGAATCAAAGTTTTGTTTGTATCTCCCTGACGAATTGCTTCTGCTAGCTTTAAGCTATTTTGAGTATTGACTTTAACCAAGTCTGCTACAATACTCTCGCCTATGGGTGGAGAATTCTCACCTGCATAGAGTTTGAGCTTTTCCAGTTCGTTATAAAGCAGTCGCGTATCATTTCCTACAGATTCAACGATCGCTTCTACTGCACTGGGAGTAAGCTTCACCCCCAAACTTTGAGCGGCTTGTCGTACCTGCTGAAGCAGTAAATCTGTTTTCCACGGTGGAATCAGCGCAAATTCCTGCACTTCGGCATGTTCTTGGAAAAGTTTAGTCGATTTCAGCCTGCCATCCGGTTTATTGCGACTTGTCAGTAACAAAACTGAAGTCTCGGGAATAGCTGGTAGGGTGCGTTTTAGTTCAGCCAATAAGTCATCCGAACAATTTTGACAAACAGTGGTATCCACCAGCCAAACAAGACGACTACCCATCCCAAATGGTGGTGTCATCGCTTGATTGAGTCCCTGAATTACAGCATCGGATTGTGTAGGCGGAATTTGCGTGTAGTTAAAACTCATCCAATTTGGGTCGAGGCAGCGATCGCGCAAGCCATTGACTGCTTGTTGCAACGAAAACTCATCCTCACCCCAGTAGAAGTAGATTGGCACGGTTAGTAAGTCGTAATTCGTAAGTAACTACTCAGAAGCTCCCTGCTTCCTGATAACTGACAACTGACAACTGACATACTCTAGCATCTCGATCGTCGCACATTGACCAAATCAAATGAGAAGTATAGTTTCAGTGGAGTAAACTTGTTTTATGGTGGAACTAGTTTTGTACAGACGTTACTTTGTAGAGACGTTACATGTAACGTCTCTACAAAGTAACGTCTGTACGGGCGGGTTTTGACTCCCGATCTACTGTTTTAATTGTTAATCTATTGGCTAAACCCGCCCCTACGATAACTGATAACTGATAGCTGACAACTGTGAACTTCCCTATCCATCCCATCATGACGCAGAGTTTTGCGGTTATCGATCGCGAAATTGGCACGTATAAAGATAAATTTAGTCCGGCTGAGTATGCGATCGTCAGACGGGTAATTCATAGTACGGCTGATTTTGAGTTTCAGCATTTGATTCGTTTTAGTCCCAACGCCATTGAAGCAGGAATTCAGGCAGTTCGCGATCGCGTGCCGATTATTACTGATGTAGGAATGGTGAAACAGGGTGTAGTGAGTTTGCTCAGAAAAACTTTTGATAATCCACTCATTAGTGCTGTAGAAGGAGTTGAAGTAGCTCTTCCAGGCAAAACCCGCACGGAAACAGGATTAATCCAATCTTATGCAAAGTTTCCTACAGCAATTTTTGCGATCGGTAATGCTCCCACAGCGCTTTTAGCTTTATGTCAAGAATTAGAAAGCGCCAGTACGCTACCAGCTTTGGTAATTGGTGCGCCAGTAGGTTTTATCTCAGTAGTTGAATCTAAGGCTGCATTAGCTCGCTCCCCAGTCAATCAAATTCGTGTAGAAGGACGCAAAGGAGGTTCCTCCATCGCTGCTGCGATCTTAAATGCTTTAATTATGTTGGCATTAGAACGGGAGTCGTAAGTCGTAAATCGTCAGTCGTAAGTCGTCAGTATTTCCCACGCCACGCACCACTTTCTACCGATCGCCGATCGCTGTCAACTGATAATTATTAAATGACACCAATACACGTAATTGGCATTGGATTAGATGGAACTGAGGGACTAGTTGATTCACTACGTCAATTGGTTGTGAAGGCAAAATTACTTGTAGGGAGCGATCGCCATTTAAATTACTTCCCACACCACCCAGCACCACGCCTGATACTAGGAGATTTCATCGAAGCGATCGCTCAAATTCGCCGTTATTTAGCAGATGGGAAAGATGGTATTGTAATTTTAGTATCGGGCGATCCGTTATTTTTTGGTTTAGGGCGATTGCTACTCGCGGAACTCCCACCAGAACACCTAACTTTTCATCCCCACCTCAGCTCAATCCAGTTAGCATTTAATCGGCTCAAAGTTCCCTGGCAAGATGCTAGAGCGATCAGCGCTCACGGGCGATCGCTAGATGAATTAATTCAGGCGTTGCAGCAAGGGGTAGAGAAGATTGCCGTATTGACGGATAACACAAATAACCCTCATGCGATCGCTCGTCTATTAGTATCGCTAGATTTACTCGCTCGATACAAACTTTGGGTATGCGAAAATTTGGGTAGCGAGGACGAAGTATGTCGAGAGATTAACTGTAACGTTTCTACAGACAATCTGTCTTTTGCACCTTTAAATATTGTTGTCTTACTCCGCCAATCCGAGTCAGAACTGCAACTGAACTTAGCCAACTTACCGCAACTAGGGATACCAGATCGTTTATTTCTCAGTTTTAGCGATCGCCCAGGATTGATGACAAAACGAGAAGTACGCCTGTTGATTTTAGGCGAACTGGCGCTGCAACCCGAACAAATTGTATGGGATATTGGGGCGGGAACTGGTTCGGTTTCGATTGAAATTGCTCGCTTATTTCCTACTAGTAAAATTTACGCAATTGAAAAAACGGCAGCTGGTAGCACGTTAATTGCTCAAAACTGCCAACGATTCGGAGTCAAAAACGTTATGTCAATCCACGGTACTGCTCCAGAAATCTTACAGGATCTTCCTAGATGCGATCGCGTTTTTATCGGTGGTAGCAGTGGTAACTTAACCTCTATTCTAGAAACCTGTTCCTGCTTATCTTCTGGCGGAGTTTTAGTCATTGCTCTTGCTACCCTAGAACACCTCAGTACAGCTCTAGACTGGTTCAAGCATCAAAATAGCTGGGAATATCAATTATTGCAAGTCCAACTCTCCCGTTCCGTACCCATAGCGCAACTCACCCGCTTTGCTCCTCTGAATCCAGTTACAATTATCACAGCTAAACACCTTTAGCGATCTTCTTCACGCCTACTCTACGAGAAGCCACTTTGCGCCTTTGCGCCTTTGCGTGACATAAAAATTTGAACGTTGGATACTACATGACGGTATTAACGATCGCTTTGCAGCATTTCCCGAGCTTCTGCATGTTTTAACATCCTGGCGCGATCGCGCTTTTATTTAAGCGTAAAAAACTCGGTACAACCAAATAAGCGTGCCTGTTGCAAGTAAAAATAGTAACCCTACAACACCAGCCAAAGGCTTGCCATATTTCCCCGTGACCCATTCTGCTGCATTACCCGTATAATCTACGACTTGTAAGGTATCCAAACACGCGATCGCCCATACCCAACCCGCATGGAGTCCCCAAGCTAAGCCCAAACTTCCATTGTCTACCCAACGGGCAAGCACCAACACCATACCCATTAACCACAGTCCGGGTAATTGTGGCAATGTTTCTTTTTGCTCCCAAACTAGATGTAACAAAGCAAAAATTAGACTGGAAATCGCAGCTGCCCAGCCTAAATAAAAGTCGTGTTTTAGTTGAGTGAAAACGAAGCCGCGAAAAATTAATTCTTCCGTGCCGCTAATCCACACTGCTAATAGTAAAGTTAGCAGCACAACTGATGCAATTTGTCTAGATTTTTTTGGTTCGGATTGCTGCCATTTCACCCAACCAAGAGCTATTTGTCCGGCAAATAAACTAGTAATACCGATCGCGCCAATTACAAAACCCCCACCACTAGAAATTAACAGATGCCAATTCCAGGTGAAGCCCCAATCGGTAAAAGGTACTGCCAAAATCTGGCTGGCTTGCCATAAAATCAAGGGCGCGATCGCGTAAAGTGAGGCAAGCAGTGGTAATTTTTGTCCACTTGTAATTGGTTGAGACGGTCGCCATTTAATTGCGATCGCGCAGCCAATTGCTAATGGTAGCCAGCAAGCAGTCCATACTAGAAAAAATTCTGTCACCTGTATCATCGATACAGGTGCAATTGTCTGGAATGACATTAAGATTTGGCAGTTACTACGATCCGCGATTAGCACGCCTCAGATAAAATTTGTCATCGGTCACTTGCCATTGATTGCTGGTGGCTAACCAATGATAATTGACCAACGACCATTTTTATTCGTCGTCTTCATCGTCTAAGTTATCGTCTCTACTTTTATCGCTATCGAGTTGAATTAGGTGAATGTGTTTGTAACCTAATTTAATCTCAAATTCATCACCTGGCTTTAAGCCCATTGCTTCGGTGTAAGTAGCACCAATTACAATTTGACCGTTTTTGTGTACGCTGACGCGATAGGTTGGTTCCCGTCCGCGACCATCTTTTGGTCCTTCAGGACTCAGAGGAATGCCCCTTGCTGCGAGTAAGGCATCATAAAAATCGGTTAAATTGACGCGAGTTTGGCTGTTTTTTGTGACCGTATAATAGCCACAGGCTTTTGCTCTTTCTCGTCTAGGTAAGTTAGAAAGTTCTTTTACCTTTTGCAGCAATGCTTTTCCAGTTAATGGATGGGTTGCAGTTTCAGTACTCACGCTCCAAATATCCTTACGTTCTCCAAAGTGGGTAAAGTTTGCTTGACAGATATTGACTGAGCTGTTTGCTTTTTGTCTATCGTCAAGTTGCTCTTTGCTAGTCGCACATTGTTTGTGCGATTTTTTCAGCCATCAGTTACACTTTGTCAGTTGTAGGCTGTTTATTTGCCACTGACATGCGATCTTCGATCGCCGACTGCTCTGGCTAATTGCCAAGTAGCTAATCTCTTATTTTATAGAAGAAGTATGTCCAAATCTCTCCTGTTCTCCAAAAAATTTTTCCATAATTAGATACTACCCATTTTAAATTCAACTTTGCAAATTTAATCTTAATTTTTTAACCAACCTTACCAAATATACAATCTTCGATCGCTAACATCGAAGTTTTTTAGTCAAGCAGACACTCCTCGGACTCTAACTGGGAAATGCAACAAACATCAATAATTTTTCCCATTTCTGTAGCAGACTGAACTAAACGCTAGCCATAAGGGGACAATTTGGTTAGGCATAGCAGAATCTAACTCCCAAAAATGGTTGCAAGCGCTTAGCTTTCACAGCAAAGAACCAAAAAAAGTTCGATCGAGACAGGTAAAATCGGAGGAAAGAGGTCATCCCTTTCTACTGATTTATGGCGAGAAAAGAGATCTGCCTAGCCCCCAAATCATTAAAGAGGTCAGGGAATCGGATCTGTTGTCAGAGCAGATAAAATTGGTATCAATCTAAAATCCCTGACCTTTACGAGTACGAAATTGCTCTAGCTTCATTTCTTTAGCACCAGCGACTCATGCGCCCACAAAGAGGGAAAATATATTTTTTTAAAAAAGGGGTTGACAAACCTGAAACTTGACCCTGGGGCTAGATAAATTCCACCAGATTTAGGTCGATCGTTCTAGACTAGAAGCAGTTCCAGCGCGATCGACTACAGAGCAGTAATTTAACTAACCAGACAGCAAAATCTCCTTTGAAAGGATGGATTAAATGTCAAGTAGCGTTAACAACGATTTATCAGCGCGATCGCTCCTATGTACAAAATTTAGTTGATGGCAATGCAAGTTCTATTTAAAATCATCCGACAATCAGAAAATTCCGCGCCTCGCGTTCAGTCTTATCAGCTAGAGGTAGAACCAGGAAATACAATCTTGGACTGCTTAAATCAGATTAAGTGGGAGCAAGATGGTAGCTTAGCATTTCGTAAAAATTGTCGCAATACTATTTGTGGTAGTTGTGGAATGCGAATTAATGGTCGCTCGGCTTTAGCCTGTAAAGAAAATATTGGTAGCGAAGTCAGCCGACTGCAATTAAGCACGGGTGAGAGCAGGAATAGAGATGTTAAGACACCAGAAATCATTATCTCTCCTTTGGGGAATATGCCAGTCATCAAAGATCTGGTAGTGGATATGAAGAGTTTTTGGAATCATCTAGAGGCAGTCGATCCCTATGTCAGCACGGGGGCAAGAAAAATCCCAGAACGGGAGTTTTTGCAATCACCAGCAGAGCGATCGCAATTAGATCGAACGGGTAACTGTATTATGTGTGGTGCTTGTTATTCTGAATGCAATGCTCGCGAAATCAATCCCGATTTTGTCGGTCCTCATGCTTTAGCCAAAGCATACCGCATGGTAGCAGATACTCGCGATGCTGAAACCGCAACTCGGTTAGAAAAGTATAACCAAGGAACCCAAGGCGTTTGGGGCTGCACTCGTTGTTATTACTGCAACACTGTTTGTCCAATGGATGTTGCACCGATGGATCGCATCAGTCAGATCAAGCAGGAAATCTTACCATTAAAAGATGCTGCCGATAGCCGTTCCATCCGCCACCGTAAAGTTTTAGTCGAGTTAGTCAAAGAAGGTGGCTGGATCGACGAGCGTAAGTTTGGGTTGCACGTTGTATCAAATTACCTGCGAGATCTTAGGGGCTTACTCAGTTTAGGACCTTTAGGATTGCGAATGCTCGGACGCGGCAAATTCCCGCTCAAATTCGAGCCTTCCGAAGGCGTGGCAGAAGTGCGATCGCTGATTGAAGCTGTGAAAGAAGGAGCGAGGAGCGAGGAGTGAGGGGACTCTCGAAGACAAGGGGTATAAGGGGATAAAAGAGTTGCGGGAGCGCAAGGTTGCTGAGGGAGCAAGACAAGTCGCAAGTCGCAATTAAAACATGCACCACTCTCTTACCCCTCACTCCTCGCTCCTCACTCCTCACTCCTCACTCTCCCCTGACAACCGTTCACTGCGGGTTCATCGGCACGTTAATCAAGTTACCAGCGCGATCGCAAACTAAAATATCCCATTGACCGTTAGCGCTCGATTCAAAGGCAATCCTGTTGCCATCGTTGCTAATGGTAGGGTGGCGCACTTCTGCTGCTAAATTTGCCGTCAAATTCCTTAATTGGCGAGTTTCGCGATCGTAGAGAAAAATACCAACTTGACCTCGCCTACTACTAGTAAACACAATGTAGCGACCATCGGCTGATAAGTCGGGATCGGAGGCGATCGCATCAACAGAGTTTAACCCTGGCAGATTTACGAGACTACTCGTTTTCAAATTAAATAAATAAACATCTTGTCGCCCGAAGCGATCGGATGTAAACACTACGTATTCACCTGCAACGCGCGGAGACAATTCTGCGGCAGGACTGTTGAGGCTGCGTCCCCCTAGATCGAAGGGATAGCTTAAAAGATGGGGAGAGCCGCTACAGCCACTCAGGAAACTAACTAGGAGCAATATCAATAGAGAGAAACAGGTAGACAAGGGAGACAAGGAGCGAGGAAGACAAGGGAGACAAGGGAGACAAGGGGGACAAGGGAGACAAGGGAGACAAGGGGGACAAGGGAGACAAGGGGGACAAGGGAGACAAGGGGGACAAGGGAGACAAGGGGGACAAGGGAGCTGAGGAGATAAAATAACTAACTGGTCACTGGTCACTGGTCACTGGTCACTGGTCACTGATAACTGCTCCCTACTCCCTAACAACTGTCATCGTACCATCTGGAATATCCAACTCAACGCGATCGCCTCGGTCTAGAATTTCGATATCCCATTGCCCGTTTTTACTGCTTTCAAAGGCAATGTAACGCCCGTCAGGACTGATGCTGGGGTTGCGCACCCATGCCTGATACCACTGGCTGACAATCTGCGTTTGTTGCGTAGCGCGATCGTATAGTGTCAAAACAAGTTTACCGCGATCGCCAGTTAAATAAGTTAAATAGCGCCCCGTATAACTCAAGCTCGGATGTTCTGCGATCGCTGCGGCGGGAATGCGCGGTAGAGAAATGAGGCAGCGGTCTTGTAGATCGTATAACAGTAAACGGTGCTTGCCATCGCGATTTGAGACATACGCTAACCAACGCCCATCACCGCTCAAGGCTGGTTGCTCGTCGCTATAGGGGCTATTCAGGAAGCCTGACAAACAAACTTGGCGATCGCTAGGACTACAGGCTGCGATCGCCAAACTCAAGATACTTATAGTGAGCGTCCAACACAGCCACTTCAGCCACCGTCTCAGCGTAGATTTTTTCATCTATGCTGTCGCCATCCGTGCGAAACTATGGCTCGTCAAAATTAGTCGAATTGTCGCCGCGATCGTCGTCAAACCGCTCGATTGGCTTGTAATCGACATAATCGGAAGCTGGAACTTGGACATCATCCTGACCGTAAACTGAATTTTGAGGCGGACGACGTTTTCTGGGTCTAGATGACACTTCTGTATCCGCTGGTTCCACACGTCTGGAGCCGTTACTACCGGAGCGAGGCGGCTTGCTGGTACGAGTCACTTTTTCTTCCCAGTCATCTTCTCTAGTTGCCTGAGTTGAATCGTTCCAATCTTCATCTTGTGTGTCTGGCGGGAGGGGACGAGATTCTGGACGAGAACGACGCTTGCTGGTGCTGGTACGAGTTCGGTCGGCAGGTGCAATTCTTTCAGTTCCGCTACGGCTTGACGAGCGGCGGGGTGGTTCTTCCTCATCGCGGCGATAGCGTCGGGGGATTTCATCCTCGCGATCGTACTCGCGATCGTAATCGTTTGTGCGCGTGGAACGTCCATCTCTGCTCCCTCGAATCCGCCGTGGGATCGTGCGTTCTTCCTCTAAAGGATCGTATTCGTCTAACTCTGCTTCGTATTGATATGCAGAGCTGACGGGTCTTTCTTCGTCTACAATTCGAGTATTGCGTCGAGCTTGTTCTGTAGCTACGCTCCGTAGCCTCACGCTTTCTACAGCAAAAAATATTGTTCCTCCTGTCAGCAGCAGTTGACCGAATTGCATAATTGGGTCATACCGCCAACCTTGAAAAATCAGGACGAAACCACAGACTAAACCGATCGCAGCAAAAAAAATGTCGTGATCTCGCGCCAATCCAGGGCGAAAGTTGCGGAGGAAATATAGCGCTGCCCCAGCTACAGCTAAGACAATGCCCGAAATACTCGCAAAGTTAAAGTTGAAGTTGACCATTTTCGTTCTCTCAAGTATGTCTAGCCTAGCGAGTCAACTAGAAGATCGTCAAAATTTGCTGGGTAAACGAGGGATCGGGAGTTAGGAGTGAGGGGTAAGGGAATTCTCCATTAATTCCGCGCTTCCGAATTCCGCGCTTCCGAATTCTCCCTACTCCCTGCTCCCTGTTCCCTCTTACGAACGTTGAATCTTATCTTGTTGGCTAATAAAAATCAAACCAACTGTGACTGGAATCACCACAATTGCCAAACCTGCCAGCAAACTGAAAAAGAAGTTCATTAAAGAAGGTGTCATAGATTTTTAACCACAATGGTCTAGTACTTCAACTTTAATTGTAATTTGTCGTTACACGCTTGAGAAGGCAAATTGGTAGTTGGTCATTGGTCATTGGTCATTGGTAGTTGGTGGGTACTCTCTTTTCACTTACGAATACCCGACTTCCGACTTTTCCATTACCCATTACCCATTACCCATTACCCATTACCCATTACAGTCGCTAAAACTATGAATCCTAATGTTGCCGATCTTCGCATAGATTATCAACTTGAAGGTTTGCAGGAAACTGATGTCGATCCGAATCCTTTGCGTCAATTTCAAATTTGGTTCGATCGCGCCCTATCAGCTCAAATTCCCGAACCAAATGCTATGACCTTAGCCACTGCTACGACTGATGCTATACCTTCGGCTCGAATTGTCTTGCTCAAGGGTTTTGACGAACGCGGTTTCGTTTTTTATACCAATTATCAAAGTCATAAAGGGCAAGAACTAACAACCAATCCCCATGCAGCGCTAGTTTTTTGGTGGGCGGAACTCGAACGCCAAGTGCGGATTGAAGGGCGGGTAGAACAAGTTTCAGCCCAAGAGTCAGATGAATATTATCGCAGCCGTCCGTTAAATAGCCGCTTGGGAGCTTGGGCTTCCGAGCAAAGTCAAGTGGTGGAAAGTCGCGCAGCTTTAGAACAGCGCTTGCAAGAATTGCAAACCAAGTATGAAAATCGAGACATTCCCCGTCCGCCGCACTGGGGAGGTTTTCGCGTTATTCCTAACGCAATTGAATTTTGGCAAGGTAGACCGAGTAGATTGCACGATCGCCTCCGCTATCGCCTGCTAGAAAACGGTAGTTGGGCGATCGAGCGGTTGTCTCCTTAGGGTATAGAGACGTTACGTGTAACGTCTCTATACTGCTCCCTGCTCCCTACTCCCTCCTGAAGTTGGCGCAGTTCGATCGCGTAAATAAACCCCTAACGCAATGAATAAAATAATGAAAATTGTGCCAATTCCCAGGGGACTGGGGAGCCAGAAAATAGTTTCTATATGATTCATCTGTCCTGGTTGCAGCCGCCATATCAACCGATTACCCTGTTTGTTAGCGGGAATGGCGTTTTCTGCCTTCTCGATGCTGCGTCCTCCCCAAGGGGCGTTGAGGCTGAATTCAAAATCTAAGATCGAACTAGGGTTAATGGCGAGATTTGTGTTTGTAGAAATTAGGGAGAGCGATCGCAAGTCTAAGTCGAAAATCAACCGATTTCTCACTAATAATAAAAAATTATTTTGCTTCAAACTCAATTGAGAGTCTATTGGTGGCAAATCCGTTTCTGTTAAATTATTTGGATTTTCCTTGTCAATGTAGTGGAAAAATGCATTGAATTTTTCTGCTAAGTCCGCCCCATTTTTAAACGGAATTGTGACCGTGACTTCTCGATCCGATCGCCGCTTGGCTTTTCCGTGCAGTTGCTTGACGCGACGTTCGATGCTGTCTAGCCAAGTCTTTACCGAATCACCACTCAAACTCATCAGCCGTTCGTCTAGCTGGATGTGCTGCACGATTTCGCCATAGTTGGGGCTGTCAAAATTCACTCCGACTTGATACTGAACGCAGCCAGAAAGCAGTAAGGACGACAGCAGCACGATTCCGAATAAGCGCAACTGTCCGATAATTTGTCTGGCTGATGCCATCAAGATCGATAGTTTCACAGATCCCCCTCTGAATACTCTGGCGTGAAGGGCGCAACTTAATAAAGTTATCGCTCTTATTTACTATTGATATCATCATTGCTTGTCGCATGATGACATAGTATTTTTACTCGATCCATAAGACTACTCATCAGAAGTTAGAAGTCGTAGGGAAGGATCTATGCAAGAAATCACCATCCATACTGTCTCCGAATATGTAGAGCGTCTTTCGGATATTAACCGTGGAAGACGCGCTGTTTACCGTGGTCAGCGACGCGATCGGAGCCTATTACCTAAAATTGCTCGCCTCACAACTTACTTACCTATTCTTCAAGCAGAACGGGAAATGCTCGAAGTTTTTAAACTCAGAAGTCTTCCTCTGCTTGAGCAGCACCCCGATAATGATTGGGACTGGCTGACAATCATGCAGCACCACGGGCTAGCAACGAGATTGCTAGATTGGAGTCTTAATCCCCTAGCGGCTCTTTGGTTTTGCGTCTGCAAACCACCTGCTGAGAACGAGTCCGGCGTAGTGTGGCTATTTTATCCTGATGCTAATGATTATGCTGTACCCTCAAAGCAAGCAGATCCAACCAGCATCAGTAGAGTTTATTTGTTGAGAGGTAAATTGGTTGCGTCTCGCATTCAAGCACAGTTTGGTTGGTTTACCGTGCATTATTTCAATTTAGAACAAGAGAAATTTATTGCTTTAGAAAATGATTCATCCTATGCGTCTCGTCTAGTAAAAATAATCATTCCCTCTAATGCGTTTGCCCACATTCGCTTTCAATTGGATCGTTTGGAGGTTAATTCAGCAACGCTATTTCCCGATCTTGATGGACTGTGCGCCAATATTGAATGGGCTTTTTCGAGCTTGGCAGACGAAGAACTTCAAGACATTCCGAAAAAGAGCTTTCCTACCCCAAATAATTAGCATTTTAACCCAGCATTCTATAGTCCCCACCAAATCAATGCCCCAAGGGTTAGAGCGATCGCGAATAGAGCAACGACGATAAAGCGATTGTCTTTCGTGTTGATTTTGCTCAGGTCTTCGATTTCGCGGGTTGGTTCTGACTGTGGCGATCGCTTGCGATTATCGCTCTTGATGCTCAGTTTGATTTGCGACTCATTATCTGATATTGCCCCCAGATCGGGGATTTGAGTCATCCATTCGGCGGGGCGTTGCAATTGCGGTGCTTGCAGAATATACAGCAACCGCCGTCCTTGCTTATTAATTTCATAGTGAGGATGACGTTTGAGCTGTTCGCATAGCGCGATCGCTTCTTGTCTTTGTCCAGCAGCTTCGTAAGCATTAACCAACCATAGCTGCACTTCACCACCCTGGCGACTGTTACGGTTAGATAAGGCGCTAGCTTTTTCTAAGTGTTGTACGGCTTGGCGGTACTGTCCTCGCTCAAATGTTGCTAAACCTGCTTTGTACTCGGTCTTGATAATTTCTTGGGATTGGGAACTCACGTTTGATTGCATGAATCTCTCTTTCTCGATTGTGTCACTCATGGGCAGCTTAACGACATCTGACTTAAGTAACAATTTTACGCAACATTAATCGCCATAATTATCTAAAATTTTAGATAGTGGGCTGAAATATCGGGAACATAGAGACAACAATGCAACATCAGAGTGTTTAGACTGCCGATCGCGCTTGGGTATTAAGCGTTACTCAAAATTTTAGGTTCTGGATATGAGAAAAATCACCGAGGTTCCACACATACCACGCAAACAGATTTTACATATATATACAAGCTGGGTTAGATGGGGTAGAGTGGCTTGCTCAACTGCTGCGCTTTTACCATTGGGAATACTATTAGTCAATGCAACACCCGCATCTGCACAATCTACAATTATTATCAATGGTGGTGGGAACTATTCTGATGGCAACTATTATCGCAGGAACCAGCCACAGTCTGCCCCCTACATCTACGGTAGTCCTATTCCCTCACCTATTCCAGTTAATCCAGCAACGGGGATGACTCCTAAACCCGCCGATCGCTACTTCGATCGCTACCCCGATTCCGCTCCTAGCAGAGACCAAAATATCACGATTATCAATGTCGATCGCTCGTATGACCGATATCCGCACGATCGCTATCCAAATGAAGTGGGGTATCCGAGAGTACGTACTATAGAAGTTATACCCGCTCCCCCAATTCCAAATGGACTCGATCCTTACAGATAGGCTATTGGCGATCGCGCTGTGTGAAAACTTAAAGATCCCCCCTAGCCCCCCTTAAAAAGGGGGGAAGAAGAGAAAGTTACATGTGGGGCTAGTAGGTGTATTCAGAAGCAACGATCATCGAACCAATCCCTACGTCAGTGAATACTTCTAGTAAAAGGGCGTGGGGAATGCGACCGTCGATAATGTGAGCAGCACGCACTCCTTGGGCGAGCGATCGCACGCAGCATTTAACTTTGGGAATCATCCCGCCACCGACAACACCAGCAGCGATTAAATCTCGCGCCTCTTGAATATCCAATCTAGGTAGTAGCGTTGAAGGATCTTTGTAGTCCTTGAGAATTCCGGCTGTATCTGTCAGTAAAATCAATTTTTCTGCTCCCAGGGCTGCGGCGAGTTCTCCCGCTACAGTATCGGCATTAATGTTGTATGCCTGTCCGTTTTCGTCTGCTGCTACGCTGGAGACGACCGGGATATAACCTTCTTTGAGTAGGGAATTCAACAGTCGCACGTCCATACTCGTTACTTCTCCGACAAAGCCAATCCCCTCGCGACCTTCAGGACGGGCTTTGATTAAATTAGCATCTTTACCGCATAGCCCAATTGCAGAACCACCAGCACGGTTGATCAGAGAAACTAATTCCTTGTTCACCCTGCCAACTAACACCATTTCTACCACGTCCATTGTCGGCGCATCCGTTACCCGCAGTCCGTGCTTGAATTGCGGTTCAATGCCGAGTTTATCTAACCAACTATTAATTTCTGGACCCCCGCCGTGAACTACGACAAGGCGCACTCCCACAGAAGTTAAAAACACGATATCGCGAATCACTTTATCTTTCAGGGTGCTTTCTTTCATCGCTGCGCCGCCATACTTGACGACAACGATTCGTCCGGCAAATTTTTGAATGTAGGGTAGTGCTTCGCTGAGAATTCTTACCCGCGTGGCTTCAGTTTCTCTAATGTACTCGCTCTCGTTGCTCATGAATTGCTTCCAGAACGCAAATAAATACTCGATAAGAGTGCAGTTTAAAAGAGTTTGCGTTTTGCCACAATCTCAGAAATAACAGTTTGAACAGCCTAGTGTGTGGTAGTTGGTTATTATTGCATGAGCCGTGGAGCCACGCTGCACGCACAAACGCGAGTAGAATTGATCTCGATCGCGCCGTATTGTACCGAGCGCATGGTTGCGGTTTTTATCTCGTCCTACCCGTACTGGGAACTGAGATGAAAGTTGGCGAGCATCGTTTCACCCTCACTTGCTGATAAATGATAACTGATAACTGAATTAGTAAAGATTAGTTGCAGGAAATGTGTTTTTCTAGTCGTTAGTAGTATCTTACAAATAGAAGCTTTCCATAGCTTCTGTGGCAGATAAACAGCCAAAAGTCCGATAGATCAACTGAGTTAAGAGGTAAAAGAAGCTGTTTTACTATCTGTCCGACCGACCGACAGCAACACCCAACTCGAACGCTGATATTTCCTCCTAGTTGAAAACAGAGGGCAATGTAACCGGCAATCTAACCTTTCTCTGAACAGGAATTGCGATCGGTGCAACCCCAGATAGGATTACAAACATGAGGAAATCGCTAAGCAAGTAGATGCTTGGGTGTTGTTGTTTTGAAATCCAAAAATAATTGAAAAACAGAAACTAGGATAGTCGAAGCGTCGAACTAGGTTAGGTTTCCCGCACTCCTAATATTGCAGATATCCGTACAAACTTTTACCTACCTTTCAACTGATATTTTCAGTTCGGTAATCATCATTTCAGCATTCATAAAAACCGAATTTCCTCGAACTTTCTACACCAGTAAGATAAGAAGCAAGAACCCGGAAAACAAACTTAAAGCAATCAATTAAGGTGTAGTTATGGTATTAGTTCGCTGGAATCCTTGGCAAGAAATGAATACTCTGCAACGTCATATCGATCGCTTATTTGAAGATTCATTTGCATCTAATTCTGTCGTGAATGGTAACATCGCTAAAATGCCAGCCGCAGAAATTTCTGAAACTGAAGATGCCGTCTACCTCAAACTAGAAGTACCTGGAATGGAAGCGAAAGATTTAGACGTGCAAGTTACAGAAGCTGCTGTTTACGTTAGTGGCGATCGCAAGTCTGAAACTAAGCAGGAAGAAAACGGCAAGACTCGCAGCGAATTTTACTACGGTAAGTTTCAGCGTGCCATTCCTTTGCCAGCACGGATTCAAAACACCAACGTTACCGCAGAATATAAAGATGGAATTTTGAATCTGACTCTCCCTAAGACTACGGCAGAAAAAAATAAAGTGGTCAAAGTTAATTTAGAGGGATAAGCAATAAGGGAGTAAGAAAATTTCTTCTTACTCCCTTATTGCACTTTTTTCTGTCTATAAAATCACAGAATCAACTTGCCTAGCTTCACGCAGTAGCTAGGTTTTTTTGCGCTCGAGAGTTACGCAATTGAAGCATCGAGATCTCGATTCCCCCTAATCATCCCTAAAAAGGGAAGAATTTGTCGTTTTGACTTTTGACTTTTGACTTTTGACTTTTGATTTTTGGCTTTTGACTTCCTGATGTCTCTACAGATAGAGGTAGCTACCTTGACAAAAATTAATAATTTTAGAACGGAAGTTATAGGAGTTCAGCGAAATGAGGAGTGAAATTGCCGATCGCTTCATGCAGACGCTACAGCAAATCGAAGCTAGTGGCGATGTAAAACCATTAGTTGAAATGTTTGCCGAGGATGCAGAAGCGACTAACCTAGCAATGGTAGAACCACTCAAGGGAAAGGATGGCGTGCGGCGATTTTGGCAAAAGTATCTCTCAGTGTTCGATCGCATCCACTCTGATTTCACCCATGTCACCGCAGATAGCAACACTGCGGTTATGGAGTGGCGATCGCAAGGGACTTTATCCAATGGTGAAGACGTACATTATCGAGGTGTCAGCATTATTGAAATTGACAATGGATTAGTACAAGCCTTCCGCACCTACTACGATTCAGCCGTATTTCTGCCTACAGGTGCAAAGCAAGCACAGAGATAATTGAAAAGCGATTAAGGCGATTAAAATGAAACAGCATCGATCTGCAAATAATCTAACTCATGCCATCTGAGATTCAGCTGTTACCTAGCATTCATGCCAAATCCGTGCGCGAGAATGGCAAGCAATATTACTTAAGTACAAATGGCGATCGCCTTCCTAGCGTCTCTACCATCCTCAACGCTACAAAACCTCAAGCAGATCGAGATAGACTATTCAACTGGAAACAGCGTGTTGGTGTAGAAACTGCAAATCAAATCTCCTCCACCGCCAGCCGTCGCGGTACGCAAACGCACAAATACATTCAGCGTTACTTGCAGGGTGAAGATATATCTTGTTCTGAAGCCAGCCGTCCTTACTGGGAGAGTATCGCACCAGTCTTGGAAGAAATTGATGTCGTCAGATTAATTGAAGGGGCAGTTTTTCACTCAGATTTGAAATATGCTGGAATTGTAGACTGCGTTGCCAGTTATCGAGGTGTACCTTGTGTCTGTGAATGGAAAACAGCAGATCGACCAAAAAGAACCCTCGAACGGCTATTTGATTATCCTTTGCAATTAGTAGCTTATTTAGGTGCAGTCAATCACTATTATCGCGACTATGGAATTCAGTTGAATCGGGCCTTAATTGTTGTCGCAATTCCTCAAGCGCCAGCAGAAATCTTTTGGTTTGAACCAGAAGCAATCGCATCTTATTGGCAACAATGGCAACAGCGTGTTACTTCCTATTGGCAATAAGGGTGTGAGGTGTGGGGTGTAAGGTGTAGGAAGACTTAGAAATTACGTCTTTAGATAGAAGCATTTCCACTCATATCATCATTAGAACTGGCAGAAGAGAACCGCTCGTCACAATTTTGACTTTTAACTTTTGACTTTTGACTTTTCTATGAACTCAAGTACCAGTCAGCCCAATCGACGCAAAGAAATTTTTCGAGGCATTCTGGCTGTAGCAATTATTATTGTAGGAATGACTCATTTTCTCAAACCATTAGAATACGCTAAGATTGTTCCGCCTCAACTGCCCAATCCCGTCGAACTAGTTTATATCAGCGGTTTTTTTGAAATTTTGGGCGGCATTGGTTTGTTAATTCCCTTTATTAGCGTTGCTGCGGCTTGGGGGCTGATTATTTTATTTATTGCTGTCTTTCCCGCCAACATTTATTTAGCAACTCACAGCGATATTGTCATTGAAGGCATTCCACATAGCCCGATTATGTATTGGGTGAGGCTGCCGTTACAAGCAGTTTTAATTGCTTGGGCATGGTGGTATACTCGTAAACCAGAAGCGCAACCAGGGGCGAAAAGTTTTGTCTCTGGTACAGAAAAGTTAGTTAGTCGCGATTAAATTGGTAATGGATAGTTGTTGGTTAACGGTTAACGGTTGACAGTTAACTACTCTCTGACAACTTTGTACAGACGTTACATATAACGTCTGTACACTGATAACTGATAACTGATAACTGACAACCGTATGGGACGATCGATTGAAGCAAATCAAAATAATTTTGCCACTGAGGTTATCGAGCGATCGCAACAACAACTCGTTTTAGTCGATTTTTTTGCTCAATGGTGCGGTCCTTGTCAGGTTCTCAAACCAATTCTCGAAAAACTTGTAGAAGAATATAACTTTACCCTGGCTAAAGTCGATATCGACAAAAACCCGGAACTAGCGCAGGCGTATCGCGTGGAAGGGGTTCCCGATGTCAAAATTTTTAGCCAAGGACAAATGCAGCCAGGATTTGTCGGCGTGCTACCAGAGGCACAAATTCGGGAATTACTAGCTCAATACGGCTTAAAATCTACTTTAGATACCGAAATAGAAGCAATCCAACTCGATCGCGCTGCTGGTAATATTGAAACAGCTAAGCAACGCTTCCGCGAACTGATCGAACTCTATCCTCAAAATCCCAAATTAGCGATCGCTGCCGTAGAGTTTTTAATTGGAATTGGTAGTTTGGAATCGGCAGAAAAATTGCTGGCAGCAGTCCCTTCTGGTAGTCGAGAATACGATGCTAAAGTACGAACGCTGCGAGAGTTGATGCAATGGCAGCATCAAGCAGCACAGTTGGGACCAGAAACAGATTTAGACCAACAATATTTGCAAGCAGCTCAATTGACTCTTAAGGGGGATTACGAATCAGCACTATCTATTTTATTAGCAATGGTAGAGCGCGATCGCGAGTATCAAAATGATGCCGCTCGCAAAGCGATGATAACGATTTTTGGCTTACTAGGAGACGACCATCCCTTAACTAAGAGCTATCGCAAGCAACTAACTCTTGTTTTGTACTAAAAATTAGTTATCAGTTATCAGTTTATCAATAATCAGTGACTTCTTTTCACACACCGCGCCCCGCTCAGTTTAAACAAATCTCATCCTCTATTAAAAATCGCTATAAAACATTACTAAAAAATAAAAAAATGCCAAATATGACTCAGCGTAACACTATCATAAATAGTAGGGATTAATATTGCCGATAGTAAATTTAATGTCAGCTCAGGTTCATGTCAGTTCAGGCAGATACGACTGCTCCACAACTTATCTTGCACATCACGCAGCGATCGCAATGGGAACAAGCACGTAGAGAAGGAATCTATCGAGGTGACACGCTCGATACTGAAGGGTTTATTCACTGCTCTACGCCAGCACAAATTGTGAAAGTAGCCAATAAGTTTTTCTTTCAGCATCAAGAATTAATCGTGCTTTGGATCGATTCTCGGCGCGTGCTAGTTGAGATTAAATATGAAGAATCGGAACCCGAGGAGCAATATCCTCATATTTACGGTTCGCTCAACATAGATGCTGTAATTAAGGTAATCGAGTTTGCACGAGGCGCAAATGGCAAATTTGAATTTCCGCCACAACTTGTGGGATTTACTTGAGGAATGCCGTCCGTGCATCTTGTAATTAATTGGTGTAAGATGCCGATGCTATGAAGTTAGGGGAGTGGAGATGAGTTTAGGTATACTAGATCGAGTCCGTGCAGCCGCGCAAGAAGTTGCTGTTAGGGCAAATTACGTCCGCATTGACGAGTCAAGTATTCCAGCCTATGTTGCTTCTTTGCCCATAGAACAGGCTAGTTCGCCCAAACTCGATCCCCGCTATCATTATCTTGGCGATCCGCGAGAAATAGTCGCTTATATTCTCACGCTCAATGCGATCAACTTTGGTTCTGGCTACTTTCCCCACCTACAAAAACGTCCTCGTCTTTCGGGATACTTTACCATTGCCACCTGTTTGAAAGAGCGGTTTGAAACTCGTGGAGCTTTTAGAGCGCGAGAACTTTGTCGCCTAACGCCGGAAGATTGTGCGAATATTTTCGAGCAAAATCTCATTAAACCACCAATTCGAGAGTTGATGGGGTTATTTGCCTCAGCTTGGAATGAATTAGGACGACATCTACTCGATCGCTATGAAGGAGATTTTGTCGGATTAGTCAATGCTGCTGACTCATCAGCCGAGCGTTTAGTAGAATTGTTGGCAAAAATGCCTCATTTTCAAGATATACAAACATATAGCAATGTAGAAGTTCCATTTTATAAACGCGCCCAACTAACTGCTGCCGATTTATCCATTGCACTAGGAAATCAAAGTTTTGGTTTTTTCAACGACTTACCACGATTGACAATTTTTGCTGACAATCTCATTCCTCACGTTTTGCGTGTCGATAATGTTTTACAATACGAGCAAAGTTTGGCTGCAAAAATCGATGCCGAAGAATTAATTGGTGCGGGAACTGAGGAAGAAATTGAGATCCGTGCCTGTACTATTCACGCTGCGGAGTTGATAGTCGCACAGTTGCGCCGCTTAGGGCATAAAGTTTCTGCCTTAAAATTAGACTATTTCCTTTGGAATCGCGGACAGCAACCTGAATACAAAGCACGTCCGCGTCACCGAACCCGCACGATATTTTATTAACTATTGATAGCAATCTCGTGATAGCAATCTCGATCGCGATCGCTAGAGGACGGGCTGTGATTTGCAAGTTGCTAGCGATCGCCCCTAAGACTGGCTATTTTTCTACTGTCCCTTGCCTCTCGCCTCTTACCAAAAACGAACAACCGAGCGCAAGATTTAATCTAAAATTCATAAACATGGTCAATTAATCGCTGTTATTTAAAGAACTTGTAAACAATGTTCGTTACTGCTCGAAATCGGGAGCACTTATAGCGTATCTTAATGTATCTTGTTCTTAGTAGTGGTTTAACATATAGTTCAAATTTATCTAAAAGAATAAAACTATGTCGCTAGACAGCTAGCAGAATAATTCTTCTGAACATGGCTAGTGATGTGAGTGACTGATTATGGGGTGTGTGTCTCTAACTAGATCGAGAATTGCCGTCTCTGGAATTCACCTGTAGGTTAATAGTTATAAGTTCTTGAGTATAAACTCGGAATTGGAGCGCAGCAGCAACATGACACCAATTCAAATAGCCGCGTTAGAGCAGTTTTTGGCTAACAATGGTTTTCTATATGACGATTACGATGAAGAAACTGGTGCGGTTATCTATAGTGTCAGCAGGGGTGACTGGACGATGCAAATAGCCTATGGCGATGAATGTTACTACTGTTTGTATAACGATGTCACCGAGGATGCTGATTGTGCGGAAATTACTCAGCTAGCGGAATTAATGGTGAAGTATGACAGGCTAGCCAAAACTCATTGGCACGCCGCTTAGGGAGTGAAATAGGCGCGTCGCCATAAATCACTCGGTTTGACTGTCCTCAGAATATGTAGGTAGCTTGCGGATCATTGCCCGCAGCAAGTCAGTTTTTGTTCTCTGAGTTTGATGACAATATGTTTCGAGCGCTTGCATTTCTAGCTCCGAAACTTTGAAGGTGATCCACTGCTTTGAATCCTTAGCCACTTGTCTACAGTTGAAGTAACATTAAAACCCACAACGAGCTTCTGTATAGACTAGCACGATATCTTGTGCGTTTAACAAATAGCGGTATCGCAAGAGACTGATTCTGTGCCGCAATTGTGAAAAATTAGATGGTAATTGGTACTAGTATCAACCAACCTGCCTCGAACGAGAGCCAGGGCTTACGCTGGGCAATCTATGCTTTGGCAGCATACTTAGCATTTGTTGGTCAATTTTATTCGCAATCTAGATCTGATTAGCCTGGCTCCTCGCTCCTGGTGCGCCTGTAAGAATTTAAACGAAGTATTATTTAACACAGTGAAAAAAAGCTTTGGTAACGATTAGAATTCGCTCTAAAGCTGTATGTAAATCTCTGTGGCTAGATAGATTAACTTGTCTGTCAGCGAACAAACAATAGTATTAGGTTTATGGTTTAGTAGTTTTAGCAAAGAGTATTAACAAGTTGAACGGACAAAATCTGGTCAAGTTATGGGGTGCGCTATGCCAGAAGATATAGACTTAACAAAAATTAAAGCAATTGGAGAAGTCATTCAGAAGAATTTAGCGATCGTACAGCAAGCGTTGGGAATTGAGGCAATAAATGATAGTGATTTGAGTGAATTAGAAATTGAATCAGAAGTATTTGCCAAGGAAACTGTTAGTAACTTCCCCAGCAGGAGAATAACTGTATTAGAACTGGCGGAAGAAAAATGCCACTTGTTAGCTATGAAAGAGGCAAATCGAGCTAGATTTTTGGAAAATCAAGCTATTTTTGCAGAAAGCGTGACCAAGTTTAATAGCTCGAAAGATAGATTTGTTCAACGACAAAAAGTCAGACATCGGTAAAACCGATGTCTGACTTTTTCAAATTTTTGACTCTGGCAGCACTTTCAGATATTCTTTTACTGCTGTTGATAGTCCCATGTCCAATGCATCTGCTATCAGAGCATGACCGATTGAGACTTCAAGTATATTGGGAATTGAGCAGAATTTTGCCAAGTTTTGTAGGTTCAAATCGTGTCCGGCATTGACACCTAAACCGATCGCCTGAGCTTGTCTAGCGGCAGCAGCATATTGTTGAAAAACTGATTCTACATTACCATGACGAAATGCTGTAGCATAAGGTTCTGTATATAATTCAATGCGATCGCTACCAATCTTTTTAGCAATTTGAATTTGATTTGGATCGGTATCCATAAACAAACTGACGCGAATTCCTAAAGATTTTAATTCGTTGATAATTGGTATCAGCTTTTCCCCATCTCGCACCAAATCCCACCCGCAATCTGAAGTGAATGTATTTGGTGCATCTGGAACCAGAGTGCATTGAGTTGGGTTTACTCGACGAACTATCTCCATAAATGGAGGTTGAAAAGGATTCCCTTCAATGTTGAACTCAACTGATAACATCTCTGCTAACTCATAAACATCTGAAGGTTTGATATGTCGTTCGTCGGGACGAGGATGAACGGTAATTCCACTTGCGCCTGCATCAATGCAAATTTGTGCTGCGTTTACAACACTTGGTATGCCAAGATTTCGAGTATTTCTCAACAAAGCAACCTTATTCAAATTAACGCTGAGATTTGTCATCTAATTCTACTCGCGATCGCTTCAATAAACTTATAGCAAAATAATGTCACGCGGAGGCGCAAAGACGCGAAGAAAAGCACAAAGAAGATTCTGAAAAAAAATTATTACTTTAGCTTCAATTGATAAAAGGTTGTATCGCCTGCCATTGTAGGGAAAGTTACGGGTAATTGCTTTCTACTAATTGCTGTAAAACCATTTTTCTCATAGAAACGATGAGCAGCTTGAAAAACATCAACTGTTCCTAAATAAATATCGCAGATATTTTTATTTTGCGCCCAATTTAGCAACGTATGCAATAAATTTTGACCAACCCCGATGTGCTTGCCGCGATAGTTAGGATCGACAAACATTTTTCTTAAAGCTAATTGACGATCGCCCATATCAATAGCTGCGATCGTACCAATAACTTTTTCTCGGTATAAGGCAATCCAAAAGTTATCGTTACCTTGTTGGTAGAAGTTTGGAATGTCTAGTAAGTCGCGTTGATCTTTAAGAGTAATTGGCAAGCCAAACTCTTGTTGTTGAATGTTTAAAATGAGCTTGATAATTGCTGCTTGATACTGAGACTGGTAGGTAATAATTTGAATATTCTGAATATTTGATAATTCGTCTGAGAAATTAGGTGAAGTAGATTCTAACATTGAGCTAATAATCTCATTCTAATTCTACAACAGCTTGATAGTACGTTTTATTTGTCTTGCTGACGATTTTTAGTAAGGTGGGGATTGCCCATTCTACATTTGATTTTGACTAAACGTACTTCTGCAAGATTTCTCCTAGAATGGCGATCCCTTGCTCGATTTGTTCTGGTAAAAGGGTAAAATTCAAACGCAAAGCAGGATAGCTTTGCTGTCCGCCTGGGAAAAATGGCGTTCCTTCGGCAACGAATACACCTCTAGCTAACGCTTTTTGACAAATTTCTGCTAGTGGTAAGTGGGCAGGCATTTGCACCCACAAGAAGGTTCCACCTTTGGGAATCGTCCAATAAGTAGCAGGAGGATAGTGACGCTGCATGGCATTTAGCATGGCATTGCGACTTTGCAGATGGACGGCTTGCAAATGTGCTAAATGGTGGCGATAATGTCCAGATGCTAAATACTCGCTGACAATAGCTTGGGAAACTGTAGATACGTGGATATCGTAGTGCAATTTACGCTCTACCAAAGGCTGATAATCTTCTCCAGTGACAACGAGATAGCCGACGCGGATACCTGGCATGATGGTTTTAGAAAACGTACCAGCGTAGATGACGCGATCGCTTGTATCTAATGCTTTAATTGGCACTGGCACGGGTTCAAAATTCAGTCCTTCATAAGCATTATCTTCTAGTACGACACAATCATATTTTTCGGCTAATGCCAACAATTGACGGCGATGATCTAAGGAAGTGGTAAGACCTGTAGGATTGTGTAAAGTGCTAACGGTAAAAATCAGCTTGGGACGGTAAGTATAAAGATTTTTTTCCAACAACTCCAAATTTATACCTTCGGGTGTCATTGGTATACCAATGACCCTTGCACCCATGTTGTACAGCAGGGATAGCATACCGTACCAGGTGGGGCTTTCAACCAACACCCAATCACCAGGTTTGACATAGTGATGTACGGCTAACAATATTCCTTGTTTGGAACCGTTAGTAATAATTAAATTGTCTGCCGTAACATTTAAACCGTGCTGCTGTACCAATAGCCGCGCAATTTGTTGCCGTAGTACGAACTGTCCTTGAGGTAAGTCGTAGTTAAATAAACTACCCGATATTTGCTTCACAGCGCGTCGGGCAACACGCGGTAAATCGTCCAATCCAGAAGCTAAAGAAAAACCGCTACTAAGATCGATCGTCCCTGGTTGCTGACGGGCTTGCACCGATTTCATGTAGAGATTGAAAGACGAACCGCCCTGGAATTCTTCAATTCGTGGTGGTAGGGGGGGTTGTTCTAGAACAATCGTGTCTTGGGGTGGCGCAAATTGGTGCTTTGACTCGACGCGATCGATTTTTGCCGGACAGACAAAGTAGCCAGATCCTTGACGGGCTTCTACCAGTCCTTCTGCTGCCAAGACATTGTAAGCCTCGATGACGGTAAGCTTATTTACCCGCGTACTAGCAGACAAGGTGCGAATGGAAGGAAGTTTATCCCCCGATCGCAATGCACCAGTTTCAATCAAATGACGGATGCGATCGCAGATCTGGAGATAAACAGCCGTAGATGAGTGTCTTTCAATAGGAATTCTCACAATGCAATCCTTTTTAAAGATGAGAATTCAGCCTGTTTGAATATGATAAATGATTCATCTGAATCTGTGATGGTACACTTTGACTTTATTTACCTAGAACAGTTTTAGATCGAGTCAACTGTTCTATTAAAAATATCTGAATCCGTACCTTATCAGATTTAACGGGTGTGGATAAAACTATATGTAAGCAAGTCGAAAGGCAAAAGTCAAAAGGCAAAAATATAGAAAATTGCCCGTAAATTTTGCTGCAAATAAATACGATCGCCAGGTTTATTATGATGAAAACTTCAGTTTTACCTACGCAAAAAACAAAAATATCTTTATTGCTCATTGAGAGTTTCAAGGCAATTATTGAAAAATTAATTCAGGCTTTAACTCGCAGTCATGAATTACAAGTTTGGCGCAAAAAAGACCGTAATGGTAACGCTTACTGGCAAGCATTCGATCCAAAAACCCGTAAATCTACTAGTCTCAGTTCCGAGGCAGAAATGCGAATTTGGATCGAGCAACGCTACTACCACTCTGACTAAACGAAACATGGAACTCATCATTACTTACTCAATTGTCCACATCTGTTTAGTAGCAGCATCATGGCTATCAACCAATGCAAAAAATCGCCCCATTTCTCCCCCAACCCGCTACCTTGGGAGTACGGATATTGAACCAGAAGTAACAATAGAAATGCAAAAAACACGACTTTGGTTTTAACAACCTTGCATCACAACCAAAATACCTTTTGCGCCCTTACTTTGCGTCTTTGCGTCTTTGCGTGACATTTCAACCAAGATCCACAACTGGCAACAACAACCTAGAAGCGCGATCGCCACCACACTCAACCCTCAAAGTCACAACTTGAGCATCCATCAACCGCGTGCTACCCAAAGGCGAACCCGTACCAGGATTCATCGGATAAGCCGGAAAACAAGCCGCACTCAAACTCAACCGCAAAGCATTCCCCTTTCTAATACACACACATGTCGCTTGCAGAGACATTTTTAAAGGTCGATCTTGCCCTGACGGAACGTGAATGTAACCCTGAGTCAGGTTATAGACACTCCCATTCGGGTGTACCTCAGAAACCACCGCACACAAGTCATGACTGGGTGTATCGGCACTGCACCAAATCTCTGCCATCACTTCCCCCGCCAAATGCAAATCTGTCACTAAGGGTGCAGTAGTATAAGTCAAAACGTCGGTACGACAGTCAATTTGCGATCGCTCAAACGATCCTGCGGGTACGACTGCATGACCTCCCAACGCTGGCACGGGTCGCCAAGGGTCGTGAACGAAGACATCTGAAGCATAGGATTCGGGACAAGATTCGCTTAGCATCCCTGAGTCTTCCCGAATACTTGCCAATCCAGTGCTTGACAAAAAATACGATTTCTGGTTTGATTTGCTTATTATGGGTAAAGTGTGCCACATATTAGCTCCCATCTCAAACCAACGAATTGGTGACTCTGCTTCTAAGCCTGTATCCAAACCCTTTAAAAACAGATCGAACCAACGAACTTGCATCTCATCTACGGGACTGACAGCTTCCAGCCCGTAATCAACTGCACCGACTTTGCGCGACCAAGGTAAATGCGCCCAAGGTCCCACGAGCAATTGCTGACGATATTGACTCCGTTCTGCCATATCTTTGTACAAACGCAGCGTCCCGCGCAGGTAAGTATCAAACCAGCCGCCAATATGAAACATCGGTAGATCGACATGTTGCAAGTAGCACTGAGGCGAAATTTCCTGCCAGTAGTCATCATCTTGAGAATGTTCCAATCACCCGTGATAAAAGGCATTAGGCGCGAATTTACGCAGGCACTCGTTTAAGCTAGGAACGCGATCGTAGACAGATATATCTTGAGCCGCAGCGTAGAGAGTGTAATGTGCCGCAACATCACCCTGTATCCTGGCGGATTCGGCAGCGAGTTGAATTGCCCAGCCCAAATTCGTTTGCAAGCAAAAAGCCCCACCCTCGTATACCCAGTCGCTGTAAAGGTTATAGGCAACCATCGCCGGGCAAATTGTTTTTAAAGCAGGAGGCTTGGCAGCAGCAGCATACAACTGCGTCATTCCCTGATAAGAAAAGCCATACATCCCAACTTTGCCATTACTACCAGGTAAATTTGCTGCCCAATTTACCGTATCTTCACCATCTTCAATTTCATGGACAAATAACTTAAATTCTCCCTCTGATGTGCCTCGCCCTCGCACGTCTTGGATTACGACAATATATCCACGGGCAGCATACCAAGTTGGATGGGCATAGACTACAGTAGACGCGATCGCTCTACCATAGGGTTGACGCATTAATAATACGGGAAATTCACCTTCAGCATCAGGATAGTAGACATCTGCATCCAACCGCACGCGATCGCGCGTCAGCATCGAAACAGTTTTTTTCGGGCGCACTGCTAACATAAAACTGGTGCAGGTAAGCGACGCAACACGGAAATATCCTCCTCATCCAGCTCTACAGGCGTACCGCTACGGATTAGTTCGGCAAAGTCTTCGTTTGGAACCATGATACACAGGGCATACAACCGAGTCGAACCAGTATTTTCTATGATATGAGTTCCCGTAGCAGGGACTAAAATGCTATCTCCGGCTTGGATAGAAACCGTTTTCCCATCACACATTGCTCGTCCTTCGCCTTTGAGGATAAAAAACATTTCTACTGCCCGTCGGTGTCGATTAGGAGGAGTCTTGCCATCCACATCAAAAATTTCTACACACATCGTCAGTGACTTGTTAGCAGTTGCCGTGTCAAAGACAAGCGCCAATCTGTTGGTATCTTGAGGGCTAATCCGAAAGGCTTGGTAGTCTTGGGGAGACTTAATAACGGGAATTACACAACGATTTGTATTCATACGTGGTAATTAGTAGTTGGTAATAGGCAAGAGGCGAGACGTAACTGATAACTGGTCATTGGTCACTAGTCACTGTATCTTTAATTGCTTCCACGATAGCTTGGGAATCGGTGACAAAACCAAAGCATTGCTTAACGTTGTATAAAGTTGCCAGCCAGCAATATTCTGGGGATGTGGTAGCGGTACAGTCTTCGACTAACACGCAGTCGTAGCCTAAAAAATTAGCATCTTGTAATGTTGCCATGACGCATTGATCGACATTTACGCCTGCAAAAAATAGCGTCGTTCTGCCCAAATTACGCAAAATACTATCTAAGGGAGTATCCCAAAAACCACTCATGCGGTACTTATCGACGCGGATATCTTGGGGAAGTTGTTCTAACTCATCTACTACCGCCGCCGCCCAACTTCCAGCCGTTAGTACCTTAGCACCGTTGGTAGGGAGAGGGTCGCCTAACCCGACTCCCGTACCTGTGGGGTTGTAAACGTGGCGCGAACCAGCACTAATATTAACTAAATCGGCACGATTGCCCCAGTTGATCCAGAGGACAGGGACATCAATTTGCCGCAAAACTGGCAGTAAAGATTTTAGCGGTGAAATCGGGCTGCGGGCGGGAGTCACATCCACGCCAATATGTGCCAGCCAGCCATCGGGATGACAGAAATCATTTTGCATATCTATAACTAGAATGGCAGACTTTGCCAAGTCGAGGCGTAGAGTTTTGGTTTGAGTTAGTAGGGTAATAATTTTTGTGTCTAGAGGCGGACGAGTGATATCTGCGATCGCTTCATTGACTGCCCAGGCGTTGGGTGGTATTCCTAGAGTTGTTAGGTGGTTCATATTAGAGGGGAGTTGGGAGTCGGGAGTCGGCGTGCATAAATGTTTGTCCAGATGCGGTTCGATCGATGCATCGCACGCCTCTATATGCAAGATTATTATTCAGTGACTTTGTACTCTGAGTAGAAATCTTTTTTACAGAATTGGTGTCACACTAAATAACAAGATTTTATATTTGTTGATATTTAAGGATAAGTTTGTGAGTTATACGATTCAACAAGCCTTAATTCCGGTTGAAGACGGTTACACAACAGTAGACGTGCAGATAGAAAACGATCGCATTGCTGCTATTGCTCCCCAATTACCTATAAACGGCACGGCGATCGATGGTAAAAATAAGTTACTCCTACCTGGTTTTTTTAACGCTCACACGCATTCTTCTGAAATGTGGCAACGGGGGATGATTCCTCCCGTACCTTTAGAGTTGTGGCTTGCCGAACTGTACGATTTTGCCCCCCTCGATCCCGAACAAGTCTATCTCAGTGCTTTGGGTACGGCAGTGGAAACCCTACTTTCAGGAGGGACTAGCGTTGTCGATCACTTAGTTTTGATCCCAGGAAAGGAAATTGAAACTGTAGCAGCGGCAGTGAGGGCTTATCGTGAAATTGGCATTCGGGCTTTCGTTGCGCCCCTAATTCAAGATGAAGCTTTGACTGCGGGAATACCAACTGGAGGGAAGGAAGTAGAAAAAGAAGCTTTCTTTCGTTCTACAAATGAGATATTGGCAATGATGAAGGACGTTGTGACTCAATTCCACCGCCCAGAGGAAGGAATTAATCTACTCGTCGCCCCTACAGGAATTCAACTATGTTCTGATGCTTTATTTACAGGGTGTATTGAATTGAGCGATCGCTACAATCTCTGTCGTCATTCTCACTTACTCGAAACCAAAGCCCAGCAAAAATTAGCACGAGAAAAGTACGATTGCAGTGCTGTAGAACACTTAAAACAAATTGGCTATTTGAACGATCGCACTTCTTTAGCCCATTGTGTATGGTTGGATGACGACGACATTGCTATCCTTGCCAAAACGAAATCAACTGTAGTTCACAATCCCTTAAGTAACCTACGTTTAGGTAGCGGCATCGCCCCTATTTTAAAATACCGTCAAGCAGGAATAAACGTGAGTTTTGGTTGCGATGGTTCTGCGAGTAACGATTCGCAAGATTTGCTAGAAGCAATCAAAATTGGTTCAATTCTACACACTGTTACCGATCCAGATTATCGTCACTGGATTACACCCCGTCAAGCAGTAGAAATGGCATCTTGCGGCGGGGCAAAAGGACTAAATGTTTCAGATACAATAGGAACCTTAACAGTAGGAAAAAAAGCCGATCTAGTAGTTTATAATTTGACTAATTTATCGCTCCTACCTCGTACCGATCCAATTGGTTTACTAATATTAGGTCGTCCAACTCAGGTTGTTGATAGTGTCTGGGTAAATGGCAAACAAATTGTGAGTGGTGGGAAGTTAACAACTATTGATATTGACGAACTACGACAAAAACTATTTCATCGCAGCCAATGGAGTAGCCAGCGCCAATCTAAAACTGTGACAGATATTGAGGTTCGCTATCGTGCGGTGATGGGATTATAAGTTAAAAATGAGAAAGAAAAAAATTCTATTAAATCATATTCTTCGATCGACCTGCGCGATCGCTCTCATTCTCTTCAAATCGAACAAATTTACCTAACTTTTCTGTCATTTCTCCATGTCACTGTGAGCGCAGTGCGTGTTTCTCTACTTCGGCAATGTATGCTGACGATACCTTTTTCCTATTCTAGTATTTACGTCTATTCTGCCCTCTGTCTGCCCAATCGATGTCTGACAAAAGAATGAGTTTTTACCCCAACTACTATGATTCCAATTAGCAATCGCATTCCTAGCGGTAGGCAACCAGTTGTTGTCTATTTAATAATAGGTATAAATATTGTTTTATTTATCTGGGAATGGAAACTCGATGTTAAAGGAGAACTAAGCTATATCATTAATAGTTGGGGAGTGACTCCAACAAAAATATTTTATGTCACGACAGCAGCTTTTACTACCTTGAATCCTGCTGCTTGGATAGCTTGGCTTTTACTTCAGTTGTCCCTAGTTCAAGGACTATTCTTGCATAGTAGTTTCAGCCATTTAATCGGTAATTCACTATTTTTATTAGTATTTGGCAAAACTTTAGAGAACTTATTAGGACATCTCAAGTTTTTATATTTTTATTTACTGTGTGGCGTTTTAACCTTTGGATTGCAGATTTTAGTTGAGCCTACACTCAACTTACCTTTAATTGGCTCGAATGGTGCGACTGTGGGAGTTTTAGGAGCTTATCTCTACAAGTTTCCTAAAACTAAAATTGATACTATATTACCCTTACTAATTATATTTATTCCCCTGAAAATACCAGCATCCTTTTATTTGTATTGGTGGTTTATTCAACAGCTATTTTATGGTTTTGGTAATTTAAGCATTCATAGCAGTATAAATCCTTCTAATCTTAGCTATTGGATGCATGGGATTGGATTGATTATTGGTATAATTTTGATGCGCTCTCTAAAATATAAGTAGTTATAAAAAATATCTATAGATAAATAGCAAAAGCCCCTCTATTCCTAGAGAGGCTTCGATTGAAAAATCGACCTGGCGCGGAGCTATTGTCCCGTGGGGCGACCCCCA
>NZ_RSCK01000033.1:0-65377 GCF_003991895.1 Chroococcidiopsis cubana SAG 39.79 | reverse complement strand
GACATCAAGCGATTGCTAAGTTTTATCATTACAAACGTCGCCTTTCCCAATCGCTCAGCTATCTACAACTGTAGTACTAGCCCCCCTTGAAAAAGGGAGGAACAAAAAATTATTGACTTGTGGTGAAAGTAACATCCTCATAAAGTGCTTCTAAGGTTGACTCAAAACCAATACTATCGAGCCGAAATGTTGTCTGCTGTGGCGTGTAAGACTGCAATACCCATAACCCTTGTTCGTTACGTCGGAAGCACTCAACTCGCTGCCGTTTGGTGTTAATTAATACGTATTCGCGTAGGCTTTCTAGTTCCTGATAATCAACAAATTTGTCACCGCGATCGAAGGCTTCAGTAGAATCGGACAAGACTTCGACAATCAGACTAGGAAAACACTTGTAAGTAGAGGTTTCGCGATCGCGCGGATCGCAAGTCACCATGACATCGGGATAGTAGAATCGATTCAGCGATTCAATCCGTGCTTTCATGTCAGCAATATAGACACGGCAACCGGAACCTCGAACATGGCTGCGAAGAAGCGTAGCAATGTTAAGGGCAATGGTAACGTGGGGATCGCTTGCCCCAGCCATAGCGAAGACTTGCCCATCAATGTATTCGTGCTTGATGTTGCTCGCATCCTCCAGTTGGAGGTATTCGTCGGGGGTGAGGTAGGACTGTTGAGGGGAAGCAATCATAGCTAGAATCTCTTTAAATACTCTTCTGATTTATCACAACCTTTTATTCTTACTTTCCTGCCAAGAACCACCCAAACCTTGTAAGACTCCCCTGCCAATTAAACCAATTGTTTTTCCTACAACTTGGGTCAAAACAAAAATTACTCCTTTACCTACAAACGATACTACTGCTTGTAGGCGAGGTGCGATCGCATCTCGTAATTCGAGAGCTAAAGTTACGATTAAAGGAATTCCTGAAAGTCGTGTTAGTTCGCGATCGCGAGGCGCGTAAATTGATACTTTAGCAATTCCACGCGGGGCTAGCAATAACAATTCATAGCGGCTTTCAAAAACCTGGCGAGGTTCTTCAAAATATGTTCTAGCCCGATATTTCCACGATAAATTATTCCTGAATCGCTCTATCTCCCTTGTGGAAATTAAACGGCGATCGTAATAATTTTGTTTGATAACTTCTAGTTCGGCAAATCGATTCAAAAGTGGCTGTACGACAGCATTTGCAACTTGAATTATCAAATTCTGTAGAATTATTTCCGCTCTTTCCTTCGCCTCCAAACTTTCAGCCGCAAAGGAAGTATTATCGATAACTAAAGGTGTAGCAAATAGTAGATAGGAAAATAGATCGCTGACGAGAGGAATTTTATCTAAAATTGCTGTTTGTACGACAATTTCAGCTTGTAACAAACTATTGACAAAATCTACAGTAATTCCCCCCACTAACAAAGTAGAGTATCTACCAAAAAAATCTATAGTTGTTGCTTGCCACAAATCTCGTAAAATAGTGGCTTGCATTACCGGAAGGCGATCGCTCTGGACTTGAGAAAAGCGTAAATCTGCTAAGATATCCTCTATTTTCTGAAGAATTAAGTGCAATAGTTCTCGTTTCTTATCTTCTCGAAAAATGTCAATTTCTAAGGGAATAGAAGTCAAATTCTCTAGACTAAATTCTAATCTTTCCCGCGTTGAAGTAAATATTGTTGTTGGTTGTTGGGGAGCCGGGAGTCGGGAGTCGGGAGGAGTGAGGAGCGAGGAGCGAGGAGCAAGGAGTAAGTTTTCTGTCTGTCTCCCTTGTCTCCCTTGTCTTCCTTGTCCTTCCTCATTCCCTACCGCTAACAACCGATCGACAACCCACCGCGCTGCTAATAATTCTCGCCTTTGTCCTGCCAACATAGCGCGATCGAGTGTAGGGAGTCCAGGTTCTTGCAGCCTTGCTGTGACTTGCGCCAAATTACCGTTTATTTGTTGCAAACCCGATTGGCGCAGACGATCGCGGGTTCCGATGAAAAACCATTGGAAGGGCGGGTTTGTCTGTATTGTCGATCGGCTTCCAGACACATCTGATAAACCCACCCCTACAATTTTCGACTCCCAATAAGATCGCCCTGCTACCAATTCTCGAATTATATGAATTATTTCCTCTGCGGCAATTCCTTTATGGCAAAATCCCTCTACACCCGCTCGTCTTGCTGCGGCGAGTTGACTGGGTTCGGGGTGGCAAGTCAGTATGAGGATCGGCAGGTTGGGATATTGAGTTTTGATTTGCTGACATAATTGCCATCCCATGACAGAGGAATCAGACAATCTCAGCTCGACGATCGCTGCATCTATTCCTATTGCTGATACATTCTGCAAGCCAGCCTGACTATCGGCTGCTTCTGCTGCTACTCGTATATGTGGATCTTGCTCTAAAACGACCCTCAAACCCGTGCGGTAGATAGAGTCTGGATCGATTATTAGTAGGTTAATAGGGCGATCGCTCATCATGCGTTATTTGGCTGCTTCCATGCAGAGCGTACCGCAAATTGTTGTTTTTTGTTACTGCCTGTAGCCGTAAAAATTAATGCTATAGTCAGTAATTTTTACACCTGTCCTGGCTTCAACCTCCCGCAGCAAGCTTTCTGGCAATTCCACCTCAACATCAAGAATTTGAGCGGTATCCAGACAGTTGATGTGGCTGTGGGAGTCGCTGATATTACCGTACAGGCGACCGTCAGCACGCTCGATGCATTCTATAATACCCTGGGATGACAGCGCTTCTAAGTTTTGGTACACCGAGGTGTGTCCGATGTCTTTACCTTGCTGGTTGAGGCGATCGTAAATTTCTCTTGCCGACAAGTGTTCTTTAGCCTGCCATAGTAACTCTAGTATAAAACGACGCTGGCGGCTGACGCGCATACCTAAGTGCTGACACCGTTCTAAAGCATCTTCTAGAGATCGAATTGGTTTTAATGCTGCCGCTTCTTGTTGCATATCCGCATCTTTGAGCTAAATTTATGTAGCTTAACTACCCATGTCAATGAGTGATGATTTTATCTTCTATTTAGTTTCAAACACTGAGTCTGCTTTGAATTTGTACTAAGAGCTTCAGGTTAATACGTTTAATCCCATACCGTTGCTAATGACGTTTCACTTTTGTTTGTAAAAATTACAACCCGCATAAAACTGTACGAGGCTTAACAATTAACTGTCGAGTTCTTAGTTACTTATATGAACTCATTACAAGTTTAATCTATTTTGGATGTAAACGTCTATCAGTTATCAGTGACTAGTGGCTGGTGGCTAGACAAGAATCTAGTTCCGCAGCGCCAAAGCGCCACTTCTCAACAACCAACAACAAATGACCCATGACCCATGACCCATGACCCATGACACTATTTAGCAGTATTGAGTTCGTCGAGCATAGACCAGACTTGTTGCATCAGTGCGTCCAATCCTTGACGGGTGACAGCTGAGATTGTTAAGACTTGCATTCCAGTCCGATCTTCTAACTGTTGAACGATCGCCTTTACCGTGGCTTCATCTACTGCATCGACTTTATTGAGAGCTAAGATTTGGGGACGTTCTGCTAGTCCGCGATCGTAAGCAATTAATTCTTGCTGGATAATTTGGTAGTCAGACAAAGGCTGTTCGCTACTAACGTCAACTAAATGGAGTAACAACCGAGTGCGTTCGATGTGACGTAAAAATTCGTGTCCTAACCCAGCTCCTTCATGCGCTCCCTCAATTAACCCAGGAATATCAGCAAATACAGTTCCGTCACCCGTTGGCTTGCGGACGACTCCTAAATTCGGTACTAGGGTGGTGAAAGGATAGTCGGCGATTTTCGGTTTAGCAGCAGATAAAGCAGAAATGAGAGTTGATTTTCCGGCATTAGGTAGTCCAATAATGCCAACTTCTGCCAACAGTTTTAACTCTAAGCGCAATAGTTTGTGTTCTCCAGGCAATCCTGGTAGAGCATACTCTGGAGCGCGGTTGCGGTTACTTAAGAAATATTTATTACCCAGTCCTCCCTTACCACCTTCAGCCACACACAAAACTTGACCGGAAAGGACGAGATCGCCGATAATTTCTCCAGTTTCCCGATCGTAGACAACCGTACCGCAGGGAACCTCAAGATATAGGTCTTCGCCTGCGCCTCCCGTGCAGTTATTCGGTCCACCACGTTCGCCATTTTTGGCTTTAAAACTGCGGGCGTACTGAAAATCTAGCAAAGTTTGCAGATTTTCCATTGCTACTAAAAACACAGAACCGCCTTTACCACCATTTCCGCCAGCAGGTCCGCCAGCAGGTACGTACTTTTCTCGGCGGAAGGCGACGATTCCATCGCCACCTTTACCAGCTAGCACTTCAATTTCCGCGCGATCGATAAATTGCATGATTGGTTATTTGTCATTGGTCATTTGTCATTTGTCGCATCTATGACTAATGACTCTTAAATATATTCTGAAACATCTTCGCCACAGTCATCTGCCAAGTAAGACAAGGCACGGAAGCGCAAGCCTACTAGTTGTTCGTATAGTGGGTTGAGCTTGCATAAAGGGGGAATGTGGACGACTTTATGACCGAAGAGTTTGATATCTCGTTCAAAAGGACATTGGGGAGGTATCATTTTACATAAAAAATGGGCAACTTTGGGATCGTGGATTTCTAACCCATCGAGCCAGTCGCGCACGGGGTGGAGTACATCTATATGAGGATGAGAACCTAACTCATCTTGCGGGCGATCGCCGCGATCGCATAGAGTATGACGCAGGGAGACAAGTACGTTATCTTGTAGACCGAGGGCGTGGCAGAACTGATGTAACAGATCGTCTTCGGGGGTAGAGTAAGTACCATCGGCGATCGCCACCATGACAGCTGTGCGTAAAAAGTTTTCTGCCATGTTCTGGTTTTGTCCCAGCGCCGCAGCAAGTTCCTCTACTGTAATTGGTGTCATGGCACTTAGTTTGTCTGTGGGTTTTAATTCTCCTAGTGCCAGAGTCGGAATGAGTTCTCGTTCGTGTGCCTCAAAATCACCATCTGCCCAGGCTACTGCCAGTAAACCGCGCAGCCAAGCTTCAATTTGCTCTTGCGTATTTGGAGAAATTGCCAGATTTGTCATAAAGTTTCTACCTACAAATTTGCCAAAACATGCCGAAACAATATTAGCGTTAGCGAGAGCCTCGCTAGCGTAAACTAGTAAACCGAATTAATTGCCACAAGGATTGTTGCGTGACTTTATCAGAATTCGGATTGTTCTTAATTTCGATCCTAGCGAGTGTAGCTGGGCAATGGTTACTCAAAACAGGCGCATTAAAGTTAGGAAAAGTTAATGCCACTAATATGGTTAGCCATTTACTCGGAATCCTCAGCACTCCAGAACTGCTAGTAGGATTGGCTTGCTATGGCATGGGAGCATTCTTCTACATTCTGGTATTGACGAGAGTAAACCTAAGTGTTGCTGGTCCCGCTGCTTCCCTGTCCTATGTTTTCTCAGTCATATTGGGTTATTTTGTCTTTCGAGAGTCAATTCCTTTAAATCAAATCATTGCTTTAGGATTTATCGTTGCTGGAGTCATACTATTGGTATGGCGAAAGTAGAGACTGAGGGATTCGGAATTGAGAATTCGGAATTATTAACCTCTTGTCTTTCGTTTCATGTCTGCGATCGCGCATTGCTCTGCTGTACGGAAAGGTTGTAACCACAGAATTCTTGGCGATCGCACGGAGAGCTGCAAAATACTCGTCCCTACAAATCCTGACAACTGATAACTTCGTACAGACGTTACATGTAACGTCTGTACGCTGACAACTGAATCACCGATCTCTGCTGCCAAATTAAAACAATATAAATTTCGTTGTGCAGTTAGGCAAGAGCAACTTAATATCCTTACGGGGGGATTGTGCGTATAAATAAAATTAGGCTAAATTCGATCGCATGTTTTATTGTAGAAGTGTAGGCTAGCTAATGTTGACACAAGCTTGGAATTCAACTGCTGATAGCGCAGTCGCATTATTACTACACTATATTTTCGACCTGGGTGGTCATAATGCTCGCGAATTAGTCGAACGCTGGCTGAGATTTTATCCGGCAAACTGGGTGCGCTTGGCAGCAATCGAAGCTCTTTACCAAGGTCGTTACAAGGCAGTCTCCGTCGAGCAAATCTTAAGTATCTGGCAGCGGCGAGGTCAGATTCAACCCCATTTCAATTGCGAGTTTGAGCGACTTGTCTGCGGCAACATTCAACCGCGCTTGAGCGCCCAGCCAAGCTACCCGCTATTACCCGAAGTTCATTATCGTCCAATCGCGATCGCACCTGTTACACCACTGAATCGTGGCGATCGCCGAACCAGTGAAGCGAGAACGGATACCACTTCTACTCAACCCAGGCAACTGAATGATGTTGCTCGTCACCTTCATAAAATTAGAGCTAACGCCAGTCATAAACGATCGGCTGCGGTTGCAGTCGTAGAGATTGCTCCTAATGCTACTCCTGCAACTGCTGAAAAACGTCAGGGATCGGAGCGAGAGAGTCAGCGCGATCGTCATGAATCCGATCTAAAGCGCCATCATCCTTTACCAAGTAGTGCTTCACCTAAATCGAGCGGTAGTTTCCACCAGCCACCAATTCGTCAATTTAACCCAGGAACTACAAAAGCTTCTGATTTTTGTACTAAACTCAAAGCAATTTCTCAGTATCACTAATAGCAGGGAGCAGGGAGCAGAGAAAGAAATATGACTCCTAAGTTCTGACTTGGAGACTTCTCTCCCCTCTTCTTTGTCTCCCTCAGCTCTCTTTCCCGTTCCCTCAAAAATTAGCTTGCATTAAAAGCTTCTACTGCTTGTGCAGATGGCTGCACTCCGCCCATGCGAATTTCAGAGGTAAAGGAAGCCATGCTGAAGCCACCAAACCGCTTTAAGACGCTAACTCGCATCCGTAAATTAGGGCTAGCAAACCACAGTCTCTCTTCGGAAAACATGGTTTCGTACTCAGTAATTAGAGTCAGTGCTTTATCGCCGCCCATCATGTAACGTCCGGCAACAGGGGCTTTTTCAGCATAACCCATTTCCCGTAACAGCTTACCTTGGTTGGGATTGTCGGCATCAGGGACAGAAACCAGCACGGTAGAGCCAGTGTGTTTTTCTTCATCCCATTCCATCGTTCCATTCCAGCTGACTCGCGCCCCGCACGTTGCCAAGCCAGGTTCGATTCCATATTGTTCGCAAAGTTTCATGACCTCTGGGCAATCCAACGCCAGCGTTTCAATTACAATATCCGATTTGCCATCCTCAGCTTGTTTAAAGGCAAGGTGGTGACTGGTGCGATGGGAAAACCATTTACCAGCACTCAGCTCAAAAAACTCTTGAATATTCATGCAGCTACAATCCTAAAGCAACAGTTCTTAAAATTTCTCTTAATTTAGACTAACAAGAATAGGGTATGGGGTTTGGGGTAAGTTGATTCGGAATTCGGAATTCCGAATTCCGAATTCCGAATTCCCTAGTTTTCGCCCAAGCGTTGCAGTGAAATTCTGGCGGCTTCAGCGACTTGAAAATGATTGTCTTTTTCCATGTATTTAAGGGCGGAAACACTTTTAGGACTGGGAAGGTTGCCTAATGCTTCTGCTAGACGCTGTCTTACCAGCCAATCTTCCGCTTGAGCAAAGCGAAGAATTGGCTCGATCGCTTCTAAGTCTCTAATTTCGCCAATTGCCGCGATCGCTGCCTGTTGTATGACTATTTCATCACTATCTAAAGCTTGTAGCAAGACTTGCCGAGCGCGATGATCTTTGAGGTTGCCCAGCGATACTGCTGCACTAAAGCGGACTAGCCATTCTGTATCTTCATAGAAAGCCCGAATTAATGGTTCAACTCCACGCGGGTCGCCCAAATACCCTAACGCGCCAGCGGCATCAGCGCGAATGCCGTAGTCTGCGTCGGTTTCTAGCAAGCGCACTAAAATTGGATAGCATTCGTCTGTATGCTTTATACCTAGAGCAAATACAGCCATCGAGCGAATTTGCAAAATCTCATCATCGAGGACTTTTTTAATCAAAGGTACGGCTTCAACAGCTGGGACGTGACGCAGCTGGGCTAAAGCCACCATGCGATCGCGACTATTGGGGCTGTCTAGCTGAGCAGAAATTTCCTCTGTGCTAGGATGAGCCATGAATTTAGAACCACCTTTTACAATCTTCTCTAGTCTAGAATTATCATTCTTTGAGCCTATAAATAAATTCTTCCAATAGAAGTAATTGAAATGGTAATTGGTAATAGGTAGTTGGCTCGACCTTGGTTTGTCTTTGCGCCTCTGCGTCTTTGCGCGACATAAAAAAATCAATTACCAAAACCAGTCAAATTCCCCTATAAAAAGCTATCCGCTCTTACTAGGGATCTTGCGATCGAAGTAAGAGCGGTCTAGTTGGGTCTTCAGATTGAAACCTGACTGCCGGAAGGAACTCCAAACCAGCCTGGGTCTTTGAGTTATCTCAGTCTCAAAAAGACTAAGGCTAACTTTAGAGAACGGCTCCGGCGCGCAGCCGGCTAGCTTCAACCTGATGACCCATGCATTTACTACTTTCTATCATGGGCATCACCTCCTTGTTGCCTAAGCGGTCTTAGTCTCAAGAGGTCAGAGCGTTTAGCCCTGCCGTCGTTTGCTTTACTTACGATAACACACGATTTGCGTTTTGCGTGAAATCCAGTTATCAGTTGTCAGTTGTCGTAGGGGAGGACAGTTGTGTGCGGGGGTATCCCCCGTTGAGCAAACTGTCCGTGCGGGTGCGCGCCAGCAGATTCACGGGCTTTAGCCATAATCTTTGGTCAAAACCCGCCCGTCCAGTTGTCAGTTATCGTCAACTGTCTTCATGGAGTGTAGCGCAGCGTTTACCGTCAACTATTCACCTTCTTCATAATTTAGCGATCGCCAAAACAAGATTTGATTAAGCAGAGCAATTTATGATACTTTTCATTATCCGTAGGGGAATGCTTTCAGCAGAATCGAAGCACGACTTATTGATTATGCTGGCAGCAAAACCCAAGCCTAAACTTTCTACCCTTCTATTTTTTATTGCCTTCAGCTTGGCTGTACCAGCATTTTTTAATCTCAAAGTTTGTCTTCCTCCAGCAATGTTTTGCTTTCTGCTAGGAAGCTTAGTAGAGGGAGTCGAAGTTGTAGCAGACAAGAATCAGAAGCATCGAGATAAAAGATTCAAAGCGTAGTCGATCTCATCAAAATGCAAAGCACAAAAAAGCCTCCACTAAGTTGTGGAGGCTGTAGTTTATAAAAGGAAGAAAGTCAACATCCTATCGCAACCCATAGATTGCTGAGCATCAAGTCGAGAGGTTCGTAAAAACTTCTCTTGACAGATTAGAGTGCGTTACCGCGAGGTAGTACTTCCTCAGGGAACTCGAAGTTTTCGTGGGGTTGGTCTTGAGGAGCCATCCAAGCACGGATGCCCTCGTTGAGCAGAATGTTCTTGGTGTAGAAAGTCTCGAACTCGGGGTCTTCTGCTGCCCGCAGCTCTTGAGAGACGAAGTCATATGCCCGCAGGTTCACTGCCAAGCCGACGACTCCCACTGCACTCATCCACAGTCCAGTTACAGGCACGAACAACATGAAAAAGTGCAACCAGCGCTTGTTGGAAAAGGCAATCCCGAAAATCTGCGACCAGAAACGGTTTGCCGTCACCATCGAATAGGTCTCTTCCGATTGAGTCGGGTTGAAGGCGGGGAAGGTGTTGGAGCTATCGCCGTCTTCAAACAGGGTGTTTTCCACCGTCGCCCCGTGAATCGCGCACAACAGCGCTCCACCTAGTACTCCCGCTACTCCCATCATGTGGAACGGGTTGAGCGTCCAGTTATGGAACCCTTGGAAGAACAGCAAGAAGCGGAAAATTGCCGCGACTCCAAATGAAGGTGCAAAAAACCAGCCGGACTGTCCTAAGGGGTAGAGCAAGAAGACGCTGACAAACACCGCAATTGGTCCAGTGAATGCTAATGCGTTGTATGGTCTGATGCCGACCAAGCGGGCAATTTCTAGCTGCCGCAGGCAGAATCCAATCAGCGCAAATGCTCCGTGTAAGGCGACAAATGCCCACAAGCCCCCGAGTTGACACCAGCGCGTGAAGTCCCAGTTCGCTTCTGGTCCCCACAAGAACAGCAATGAGTGTCCCATGCTGTTGGCTGGGGTCGATACGGCTACGGTTAAGAAGTTGGCTCCTTCCAGGTAGCTGCTAGCAATCCCGTGGGTGTACCACGAGGTGACGAATGTGGTTCCGGTCAGCCATCCACCTAGTGCTAGGTAGGCGCAGGGGAATAATAATAGCCCCGACCAGCCGACGAATACAAATCTATCGCGCTTGAGCCAGTCGTCGAGAACGTCAAACCATCCTCTTTGACTCGGTGCGCGTCCTACTGCGATTGTCATGAGGACAAATCTCCAAATCTTCTTATGATTACTTTTTCGCGAGCTTTACGCCCAACTTTAAAAGCGTTTACTTTCACGTTAGGCAGAAAGTAGACCGAGTTGTAAACTCACTTTACGAATCTTAACTCACTCTAATTATTATTTGTACAACTGACTGGTAAATTGCAACAACCCAATTGAATGAATTCGATCGCGAGATTGCCGGTTTTTTTCTGTCTCTAGCAAGATGGAACGCCTATTTAAACCCGTCTAAGGGCGTATCATTTGGAAAACATGATTGGATAATTTTATTAATTTTCTTCAACTTATAAGTTTTTCCTTGCTTCAGTTGCCGCAGCTGTCACACTTAGATCTTCCATTTCTGAGAAACGTTTGGTTGAAGTCATACCATCCACCTCAGCATCTGCATCGACATCATCAGCAAAAGGATTGTGGAAGAAAGACCCCGTTTGGGGTGGTAGAGTTGGATCGAGAACAATTTCTGCCAAACTTTTTGCGACTCCAGTTAGGGGAATGGCGAGAATCACACCTAAAAATCCGCCTAATTGCGCCCCCAGTAATAGAGAGATGAAAATAGCCACGGGCGATAAACCCGTCAGATTGCCCATAATCCGAGGTGCAACTAAATTATCTTTGATTTGTTGCAGGGCAACTGCGATCGCCAAAACCTGAAGCGCAAGCCACCAGTCGATAAAAGCAACCACGATCGCGACCGTACCAATACCTAAAGTCGCACCAATAAAAGGAATAACTTCTGTTAAGCCAATAAAAACGGCGAATAAGAGGAAAAACGGCACTCGCAGTGTTGAAAAAGCGATGGTGAGCGTGACAGCCATAAATAACCCTAGCAAAAGCTGTCCTGAGACAAAGCGCTGGAGATTGCGTTGCAAGGCAGCAGTTAAGCCAGAGCGAATTTGAGGCGAGAGGATACTCGTCAAACTATTCCACACCCGTTCCCCGTCAATCAGCATGTAGAAGGAGAGGACTAAAATTAGAATTGCGTCCAAAAACCAATTAAACGTACCGATCGCCAAGCCTAGACTTTTAACTGCGATCGCTTCAGCCTGGGTTTGCAGCCGATCCAATAACAGCGATACAAGCAACTGGACATCAAAGGGTAAGTTATATTGAGCGCTCCAGGCTTGAAAAGTATTTAATTGTTCCTGAGCCGAATCGACAATGGTTGGTAAGTTATTCACCAACTGCCGCGCTTGGTTAAATACAAGCGGTACTACAGTCAACGCGACAATCGCAAAGACAAATCCCGCTCCCAAGTAGACGAGTCCAGCTGCTAACGTGCGGGGTAAAAAAGTTTGCAATCCAGCTACGGCATAGTTAAGCAAAAAGGCAATTAGAGCGGCGCTAATGACAATACTTAATAATTCGCCCACATAACCCAAGGCTCGAAGCGTCACCGACACTGAAACCAAGATTAGCAGCCAAGTGATCAGAAATTGTTGAATCGGTAAAAAGGCGCGGTTCATCGTTAGTGAGTGGTGAGTGGCTAGTGGCTAGTGGCTAGTAGTAGATAGGGTGTGGGGTGTGGGGTGTGCGTGGTGAGTCAATTCTCTCCCTCAGCTCCCTCAACTCCCCCAGCTCCCTCAGCTCTCTTTCCCCTGCTCCCTTTAAAATGTAATGTCTCTGCGGGATTTAAAGCATCTTCTGACACGGGGAGGAAAAGATCGAAAAGATTTTTCAAACAACTCGCGATCGGAACGGCTGTGATTAAACCCAGTAACCCCCCAATTTTAGTCCCTACTGCCAAAGCTATTAGCACTCCTATCGGGCTTAAGCCTGTAAAACTACCCAGTAACCGAGGAGCGATCGCTTGATCGATAATTTGGTCAACTACTACAGCTACCGCTAATGTTTTGGCTCCCAGCCAGAAATCATGTACGGCGACTAACAGTCCAACGAGGCTGAAACTTAAAACGTCTCCAAAGGGAATTAAAGTCATTGCGCCGATTCCTAAGCCGAATAGCAATCCGAAAGGGACTCCTAAAGCCACAAATGCTAAAGTCATGGCTGTACCGACTAGTGCGGCTAGTGCCACCTGACCGATCAGATAATTTTGAAAGTTTTGCTGAAGCGATCGCTGTAGTGGAATACTCCAGCGAGATGGTAAACGTCCAAAAATGCCATGCCAAAGCCGTTCGCCGTCCAATAAGAGATAAAACGTGAGCACGACGGTTAAAATCGCCTCGGAAACGCTATCAATCGTGCCAATAATTAGCATTACTAGTTCTTCGCCTAGAAACTGTAATTCATCTGGGAGGCGATCGCTCACTTGTGTGGTTAAATGAGTCAGATCGAAAGGTAACTGCTGCGTTTCTACCCAGGTGTCTATCATTTTTAGCTTTGCCGTTCCAGCGTCAATCCATTGCGGTAGTAGTCTCGCACCTTCGCTTAACTCTTCTACAAGTAGCGGAATTAACGTAATACCTAAAGCTATCGATGTGACTAAGGCTATGAGAAAGACTAAGAATACTGCATATTGGCGTTGTACTTGGCGCTGTTGAAGCCACTGCACGGGGTAATTCAGAATGAAAGCTAATACCGCTGCTAAGCCGAATATGGCGATTAGAGGTTGAAAATACTGAAAAACTAGGAGTGCCAGCCATCCATTAAATACAAGTAAGGGGAATGGCAGAGCGATCGCCAACCATTGCCACAATTTATTTTTGGAACCATTCATACCCTTTCACACCTAGCATCAGCCTGCGATCGATTTTCGCTCAAAAGATGCAATGCTCACCTCTTTCTTGCGATTCCATCAGGTAGTTCAGTTGCAAAGGTTAAGATGAGAGCAGCTTAGTCACGATGTTGAAGGTAAAATGTTCACGATCGACTTGACAATCAAAAATACAGCCTTTCCGGTGTCAGTACAACGGAAGGAAACTGCGGATGCAGAAGCAGCATACAATCAAATTCTGGCAGCAATGCGCAGTGGAAATCCAGAAATTATCGAATTGACGTGCGATCGCCAGCCAGAAAAGAAAGTCGCCGTCCGTACCAGCGAAATTTCTGGGGTGCAGATCTCGCAAAAAGACAGCACGGCTGCTGGCAAAACCCCTGGCTTTTTTGCCTTTACCGAATCTAAATAACTAGCTGGGGTGTCAATGGCTGAATCTGCCATTCAAGTTCGGGATTTGTGCTTTAGTTGGTCTAGCGGAGAACAAGTTTTTCAATCTCTCTCTTTAGAAGTACCAAAGGGAGAGTTTTGGATGTTGTTGGGAGTCAACGGTAGCGGTAAGTCTACTTTACTGCGGTTGTTAGCAGACTTGTTAACACCTCAGTCCGGTCAAATTGGCATCGTGCATCCAGTTGGCTTTGTCTTCCAAAATCCCGATCACCAACTCGTAATGCCCACCGTGGGGGCTGATGTGGCTTTTGGGTTGGTGGAAGAAAAACTCTCCATCTCCCAAGTCCGTCAGCGAGTCACAGAAGCGCTAGCTGCGGTAAATTTATTAGAACTACAGCGTCGTCCGATTTATGCCCTGAGTGGAGGACAAAAGCAGCGCGTTGCTATTGCTGGGGCGATCGCCCGTCGTTGCGAAGTTCTGTTGCTTGACGAACCTACAGCCCTCCTCGATCCCGATAGTCAACTCGATCTGGTGGCGCAGGTGCAAAATTTGGTTAAAAGTCGGGGAATGACAGCCCTTTGGGTGACGCATCGTCTCGACGAGTTGAACTATTGCGACGGTGCTTTTTTACTCGAACGCGGCTGTCTGATCGATCGGGGAGAACCAAAACGGTTGCGACAAAAACTGATGGAAGTCGCAGCATAGGACACAGCAAGGGCTTGGCAGTGCCAAGCCCTTGCTATTTCCCCCTGAGTGTCATGCGTGATACGCAAACAAAGATTAAAATTGTGAATAATAAATTTTATATTTAGTAACATTCACAGCGAACCATGTCACCCCCTTCGACTCAACCTGTTTTGCTAGTAGACGGCTACAACATCATTGGCGCTTGGCAGCACCTGAAGATAGCCCGCGATCGCGACGGACTAGAGGCAGCGCGGTGGCAGTTGGCAGAAGCTTTAATTAGTTACAGTGCTTTTAAAGGATTAAGTACTCAAATTGTTTTTGACGCTCAGTATCAGCAGACTATTGGGACTCAAGAAGTCAAAACAGAAAATCTATCTGTATACTACACCAATTTCGGCGAAACGGCAGACACATATATAGAAAGAATCTGCGCGGCATACTACAGGCAGTATTTAAACCGCTCGCTCTGTTCCCGTTTGATTGTTGCTACCTCCGATCGCGCTCAGCAACTAACTGTAATGGGTTACGGTGCGGAATGGCTCTCAGCATTGCAACTGAGACAGGAAGTGGAGGCGGCTACGATGCGATCGCGCCGCAAACACAAACAAGCCAAACAATCATCAGGGAGATTTCTGGCTTCGGCGATCGACCCGAAAGCGCGGCAAAAGCTAGCTAAAATGCGTTTTGGCTTGTAAATTTGGTGCGACAGAAAATAAAGTCTCAAAAAAATTAGTTAGGGACTTGCAAAACCTGTTTATAAGGGTTATTATAAATATTCGCAATCCTCAGTAGCTCAGTGGTAGAGCGGTCGGCTGTTAACCGATTGGTCGTAAGTTCGAATCTTACCTGGGGAGTTAATCAAACTATTCTCGAAAAGTCTCAGCTGTTTCATCGAATTAAAACAGCTGACGGAAAAGCGATCGGCGGCTAGACTAGACGCAGCTGAGCATAGGAGAGTCTAGCATGAAAGACCGCGACTACACTTTAATTATTGACAAAAGCGGCAGTATGTCCACTCCCGACCAACAAGGGGGTAAAAGTAGATGGGAAGTTGCTCAAGAGTCTACTTTAGCAGTGGCGCAAAAGTGCGAACAGTTCGATCCTGATGGTATTACCGTGTATGTTTTTTCCGGTAAATTTAAGCGTTACGATGATGTAACTTCGGCGAAAGTCTCTCAAATTTTTTTGGAAAACGATCCGGTGGGGACGACGAATTTAGCATCTGTGCTGCAAGATGCAACCAATAACTACTTTCAACGCAAAGCCAAAGGAAAGACAAAACCAGAGGGAGAAACGATTGTCGTTGTCACCGATGGAGAACCAGACGATCGCCGTGCGGTGTTTGAAGTTATCATCAATGCTACCCGTCAAATGGAACGGGATGAAGAACTGGCTATTTCAATGATCCAAGTTGGTTCCGATCCGCAAGCCACCAAATTTCTCCAAGCTTTAGACGATCAATTGCAGGGAGTTGGTGCTAAATTTGATATTTGCGACACGGTGACGTTGGACGATTTAGAAGATATGAGTCTAGCTGAAGTGCTATTAAACGCGATTGGTGATTGAGCTAGAATGGCGATCGCAACTCGCTCAATCTAAAGGAAACCATTGTAGTCATGCTGGAAAATCGGGATTACACGTTAATTATTGATAAAAGTGGCAAGCATGGCTACGCCAGATCGAAAAGGTGGTAAAAGCCGTTGGATAGCAGCACAGGAATCTACTTTTGCTTTAGCGAGTAAATGCGAACAATTCGCTCCTGACGGCATTACTATTTACTTGTTTTCGGGAAAATTCAAATGCTACGAGAACGTGACGGTGAGTAAAGTTACGCAAATATTTCAGGAAAACGATCCATCGGGTAGTATGGATTTAGCAGCAGTTTTGAAACACGCTACAGATGATTACTTCGATCGCAAAGCTGCCAAACAAACTAAACCTAATAGTGAGACAATGCCATTAAAGATTAAAGAACACCTATGGATGAGATCGATCGCCTCTTATCTCAACTCAAGACAGAAAATGAGCAGCCGCAACCTGCAAAACCCAATCCTCAACCACCAGCAGCAGCTCAATCGAGTGGTGCGATCGATCGCTTATTAGAACAGGTAAAATCTGACTACGATCGCCAGGATAGAGAACAAGAAGAAATTAGACAAGCACAATTAAAAGCCGAACAACTGAAACAGCAGCAAATTCAGCAGCAAAAGCGAGAAGCGTTGAAACAAACAGCTCAAAAGTGGCTGAAAGAATTAGATCCGTTTTCTCCTGAAGGATTGTGGTTTGAACGATTTGCTGAAAAATACGAATCAAAATTAGCAGCAGCGATTGATTATTTGCTGGAGAATCCAGGATAAAATTTTTATTTGGAAAAGCTTTATTTAAAATGTCGCGCAAAGACGCAGAGGTGCAAAGCGAATTCATTATACCTCGACGCGATCGCATCATCATTACATTTGAATTGTTGATACGTCAACTCGTACCATTTCGATCTGACTGCGCCACGGAAGATCCCCCCAACCCCCCTTAACAAGGGGGCTATGAGCGACCGATTTAGTGCAAGGATAAATAGAATTGGTATCGATACACGAGCATATCCTTGAAACAAAACGCGATCGCCAGAAATAGCAAAAGCTCATCCGCCACTATCTTATTCCCTTTGCGCCTTTGCGTCTTTGCGTGACAAAATCTCTTGCGATCGCCCTTCCCCAAGCATGGGATCATAGAGAATTGTTAGAAGCAGAAAACTATGCCTTGTTGCTAGATATATTGTTGAATTCTCTGCCTCAGCCATGCCAGCTGAACCGCAGACGCACTATCCGCTGTGTTTAACAGGTAAACGTGCCTGTCCGCCAGAGGACTGCGGTGGAGTTTGGGGTTATGCAGAATTTTTAGAGGCAATTCAAGATCCACCAGAAGCCTTTTACCTAGACCAAGTAAATCAACAGTTAAAGCGGATTCGGTGAAACGGCTAAGTCAACAATTTTGACTTTTAACTTTTGACTTTTATTCTTCTTCGAGTACTTCGTTAACTGGGAAACGATCCATCAGTTGAATTGCCCGATAAGCATTGCGACGTAAAGATTCTGACAAAAATGGAACGTGAGGAATTTGAGAGAGTAAATCTAACGTTCGGCGCAGCAATCTGACGACATCACCTTCATCTAAACTCGTATTAGCACATAAGTCCGTCCATTCTACGCCTAGCGACCACTGCTCGATTAAAGCTACTAAATCGTATTCCAACCAAATTGGAATTGTGACGTTATAGCGCCGCTGTAATTGAAATAACTGTCGCCGAATCGGACGGATACTCGCCAAGGCAATATCGACTTCTTCTGATAAGAGATAGCGTACCCAACTATCGGGGCGGGGTGTTTCCGTGACTAGCGCCGCGATCGCCGCAGCAAGGTGATGGGGAGCGAGATTGTCTAATTCGCCACTGGCAAGGGCTAAACCCAACCACAGTTCGTTATCTCCTCTGACAGCAGCAGCAACTTTGCCTAAGTTGGTTGGCGTAAGATCGTCCAAAGCCCCAAATCGCTGCAAAATTTCCATTAAGTGCAGAAATTCTTCCCAGTGACGGTGCGCGTAACGTTCTAACTCCGCCTGTCTTTCCTCGATTTCTGTTTGCAGTTGAGCAATTCTAGTCTTGCGTTTGAGAATACTGGCGGGATTGCCTAGATGATGCAAAGGATGGGCTGTTAGTTGCTCTTGTACGGCAATAACTCGGTGTTGTTGTTCTAAAACCTCCGGTGCAGCGTGCCACGGAGGTAGGTCGGGAATTTGTGCCGCAATTGTTGCTGTTTCTTCATTCCCTTTACGCGCTTGCCCTGGTTTGAGGGGCATTTCTACAGGCGGCATCAGATGTTCGGGAATATCTAATCGAGCAAATTCGGCAAATAAATCTGCTATATCGCTACTAGCTGCTACATACCAGCGATTATCTCGACCCAAACAAATAAAATAAGGTGCTTGTCCCGAACCAGGAATTTTCGCTACCAACACCGCTGGGATGGGCGTTGATGTTTGGACATGCTTGCCGCGCAAACTCAATAACGTACCCGACATGGCAAAATTAATCGTCAGGCTCAATTGTTCTATTCGTGCCTCTAATGCCTGTTCTTCCAGTACCTTCAAGAGTTGGCGTTCGACTTTGAGCCGTTGTCGCAATTTCTCATAATGATTTAACCGATCCTCATCGACCGACTGCATTTGAGTTTGCAAGTCGGCAAGTCGATCTTCCATCTCGGCGATCGCATCGTATTGGGGTTTCAAATACAATGTGGCGAGATACTGCCCAAAACTACGCTCGATCAGCTCTTTCGCTTCTGCTAAATTATGAATTTGCAGTAGATTTAACACCATGCCGTAGCTGGGAGCAAACTGACTCACTAGCGGGTCTGGTTTAGCAGTGGCTAGATATACAGCTTCTTTCGCGCCTTCAAATGGCGTTTGCAAAGTGACGACGTGACCGAGCTTATCCATACCTCGCCGTCCGGCGCGTCCTGCCATTTGCAAGAATTCGGAAGGATTGAGCAGGCGGTGTCCGCGATCTGTACGTTTGGATAAGGTAGAAATTACTGTCGTCCGCGCTGGCATATTAATTCCTGCCGCTAGGGTTTCAGTCGCGAAGACAACTTTAATTAAACCCTGCTGAAACAATTCTTCTACTAACCCCTTCCAGGCTGGTAATATACCCGCGTGGTGAGCGGCAATACCGCGATAGAGAGGTTCTACTTGTCCGACACGTCCTGCATCTGGGTTGCGGCGCAAAAATTCATCAATTTGGATTTTGAGTTGAGCCGCTTCTTCTAAATTAACTAGCGTTACGCCTGCTAGTTCCTCGACGGCTTTATCGCAACCGCGACGGCTGAAAATAAAGTAAATGGCTGGTAGCATATCTCTAGAGTAGAGATGCCCCACGGTGTCAATTAACTTAGGAGTTTCCGGTCTGGGTCCTTGCTTTCTGTCGCTACTACCCTTTTTCGGTCGCAGTCGCGGATTGATTTTTCCAGTCTTGGGATCGAGTAAAGGAAATATTCCTTTAGGATTGCCAAAATAAAATTCGAGCGGAACGGGACGAAATTCAGAATAGATTAGCTCTGTGGGTCCATGAACGCGACAAATCCAATCTGTCAGTTGGTCGCTATTGGCGATCGTGGCTGAAAGTGCCACCAGTTGAATATCTGGCGGACAATAAATGATAGATTCTTCCCATACTGTCCCCCGCTGGCGATCGTTCATGTAATGGCATTCATCCAAAACCACCGCTTCTACACCTTCAAGGGATGTTCCCACTTCACCAATGGGAGTACCGTAGAGCATATTACGAAAAATTTCCGTAGTCATCACCAAGATTGGTGCATCACGGTTGATCGAAACATCGCCTGTTAACAATCCGACCAAATCTGCCCCAAAGCGATCGCGAAAGTCGCGTAATTTTTGATTCGATAGCGCTTTGAGCGGCGTAGTGTAAAAAACTCTCTTGCCTCTAGAGAGGGCGCGATAGATCGCGTATTCCCCAATTAAAGTTTTGCCAGAACCCGTAGGCGCACATACAACTACGGAGCGATTGGCATTCAGTGCCGCGATCGCCTGTCGTTGAAACTCATCCAGCTCAAACGGAAAGATACTCTCTAGATTTAGGTCAGCTTGCAGTTGGGGAATTTTCACTCAATAATTTATGCAACACCCTTTATTAATAGAGTAACCAATCTTGGAAATTTAGGGAGCAGGGGAAAAGAGAGCTGAGGGAGATCGGGGGGACAAGGGGGACAAGGGAGAAATTAGTCATGCACCACGTACCACGCACCACTCTCTACTGATTCCCTAGTTCTCGCGATCGCCTAGTTGCAGCAACTACGGCTTCAATTAGGGCAGAACGAAAGCCTGCTTTTTCTAAGGCTGATACTCCAGCAATTGTCGTTCCGCCGGGGCTGGTGACGCGGTCTTTTAATTCGGCTGGGTGAATGCTTGTTTCTTGTAACAGCTGCAACGTGCCTTTGACGGTTTGCTGGGCGAGTTGGTTAGCAATATTTCGGGGTAAGCCTGCGGCTACGCCACCATCGGCTAATGCTTCTACTAAGATGGCTACATAAGCCGGACCCGAACCAGAAAGTCCCGTAACGGCATCCATTAGCGACTCTGAAACTTCTACGACTTCTCCTACTGCTGAAAAGAGTTGTAGGGCAATTTGTTTGTGAACGTCGCTGGCGCGATCTCCTAGAGCGATCGCCGTCATACCTGCGCCAACTGTAGCAGGGGTATTGGGCATTGCCCGAATAACTGGTAAATGAGGAAAAGCCTTCTCTAGCTGCTGTAAGGTTACGCCTGCCATGATGGAAATTATCAACGGCAATTGTGTTGTAGTAGGGGCGCCCAGCTGTGCGCCCCTATTGGATACATCTGCCAAGTCTTGGCTAATTGCTGCAAATACCTGCGGTTTTACTGCCAATACAACTGTATCTGCCGATAAGACTTTGGCATTTTCTGTTGTTACTTGAATGCCATATTGTTGCTGCAAAAAATTGCGGCGTGACGGCTGCGGATCGCTGGCTATGACTTCTAAAGGTTGATAAATTCGCCCACTAATAAGGCGGGATAAAATGGCTTCTCCCATTACCCCGCCACCAATAATACCTAACTTAATTGACGATTTTTCCATAGCGATCGGCTCATAGCTATCAGTCTGTTTTGTCATGTGTCATTTGTCGTTTGTCATTTGTATTTATTGATGTTTGTAACCAATGACTCATGACTGATGACGTATTGACCGTCTAGGAGCTGAAGAACCGTATTTTAACCAGATTGAGCTATTCTAGTCGATTCAGCCGTCCATGCGGGTGCGGGTGCGCTCATGCGCTGGGGACGTGTAGGTACGGCTTGTGGGAGGTCGTGACCTAGAGTTCCTGGAGTTGTGACTTGAACGCATAGCGGTGTAAACAGGAAGATGCTTTCACCCACTCGCTCTTGGTGTCCGTCCATCGCGTAAGTTCCGCCAGCCACAAAATCCACAGCGCGCTGTGCCTGGTCTGGTTCCATCATTGTTAAATTTAACACCACCATCTTGCGATCGCGCAGAGCTTGAATGGCTTGTGGCATTTCCTCAAAGGAACGCGGCTCCATCAGAACTACTTCGTAATTACCGTTCAATGCTCCATGCATATCAATTACATTCCCTTTACCACCTGCGTTAACTTGATTCCAACGACGCTGCTGGCGCGTTTCTTTTTCTGGTACAGGGGTAGGTTCGGGTGAGTATGCCTCATCCCCTGATTCTTCAATATCATCGAATTCGTCTTCGTATTCGTACTCTTCGTTAGTACCAACGAGCCAATGCTTCAGCTTAGAAAACGTACTCACTTCACTCTCCCTTGCGTTACACGCTACAAATCTACTGGGAAAAACCGTTTCGAGCAACTACCAAATAAGCAATGATTTAGGAAGTTGGCGTTCATGTTATCCGCCTTTTTGAGGTTTCACTGCGAATCTTAGCAATTCTTGAAATTTGATAAATCGCCTTTTTTGTAGTCAAATTTACAAGTTTCGGCTATTTCTCAGCTTGAATTTTGACTTCACAGTATACAGTTGTCAAGTCTATTTTTCGGAAATTTTTAATATTCACTTTGGTTTTTCTTCCAAAAGTTATTTGACATGCGAAATAATAAATTAGAAACTGAGGACTAAGAATTATCTGAGAAGTCAACCGATCTCTGGTCACTGGTCACTGGTCACTGGTCACTGGTCACTGCTCCCTGATAAACGCGATCGCCAAAAATTATCCGTCCTAAACGTACCATCGTTGCTCCAGCTTGGACGGCTAATTGGTAATCGTCAGACATTCCCATTGATAGCTGGTGCATTTGAAGATTAGACCAGTGTTGCTGCCGAATTTTGTCAGCCAAATCGCGAGTTTGCTCGAAGAAATTGAGAATTTCGGCATCATTCAAATCTAAGGGTGGAATTGCCATCAAGCCTTCGATTTGCAGGTTGTGGCAGCGATTTAGTTCTGGTAAGCTGGCTAACAAGTCGGGAATAGTCCAACCGGACTTATTCGGATCGCTGAGAATTTTGACCTGCAAACACACTTGAGGACGGCAACATAACTCTTGTGCCAGTCGGTCTAGACGTTGAGCCAACTTTAAGCTATCGAGAGAATGAATCCATTGAAAAAGTTCTACAGCTCTTTTGGCTTTGTTGCTTTGCAAACTACCAATCAAGTGCCAAGTGATATCTGGTAAATCTTGTAACTGTTGCTGTTTGCTGGCGGCTTCTTGAATGCGACTTTCGCCGAAATCCCGAATTCCGGCTTGATATGCTACCCGCATCGCCTCTACGGATACCTGCTTGGTGACGGCGATTAGCCGGACGGTAGCTGGTAGTTGTTGACGGATAAGCGCAATACGTTCGGCAATCTGATTAGTCATTGGAAGGTGGCTTGCAAAGTCTTCTGTAATCGATCGTACTCCTGGTATTGACCGTTACGACGTAAGAACCGCAGTCGAGTCTCCAATAGTAAGCGAGCTTCAGAACGACTCACTGGCTCGAATTTCATCCCTGAAGCTTCAATCGTCACTAAAAAAAACAAGCGCTGGGCGTAGAGGGTAGTGAAAAGTTCTTGATGTTCTTCCAAAAGGCAGATGCGGAATAACAACCCAAATGTAGGATGATTCAAATAATTTTCTGTATTCATCAACAGCGATCGCAGCTTAAAACATGTATTTTATGGCAGTGAGGTATATCGATTGTCTAAATTTGTAATTTGTATTTCATTATTCACAATTTGTTTTAAGTTTATTGAGATAATTTCTAAATTCTTCTGTCTTTATGTAGAACTATAAAGTTGCTGACAGCGATCGCCTTGAGGATCGCTCCTAAGAACAGAAGAGGATTGCCGTAGCGATCGCGTAATCTCCGTCATGGCTCAAACTCAACTGCCACTGCAACTGTCCCCAAGAATCTACCATTGCTAACGCTCGTGCGTGTAGTTGCACGGTAGGAACGCCGCTCGGTTGACGGCAAATCTCAACGTCAGTGTAGCCTACGCCCAGCCAGCCAGTCCCCAAAGCTTTGACCACAGCTTCTTTCGCCGCCCATCTACCAGCTAGTTTATTCATCGCATTACGACTAGGAGCATTTTGCTCGTAACGACAATCCAATAGCTCATTTGGCGTGTAGACGCGCTGCAAAAAGCGATCGCCAAATTGCCCTATTACCTTCTCAATTCGAGGAATATAAATAATATCCGTTCCTAACCGTAGCATCAGTTGTCAGTTGTCAGTGAAGAAAGGGAGCAGGGAGCAGGGGGAATTACTTGCGAATGCGCGACTTACGACTTCATTCTTCTGTCCTTTTTAAGGCGATGATTTGGGCTTGAGCTTTGTGCAAGGACTCATACCATTCTCGCTCGGGGTCGCTGTCAGCAACGATCCCCGCTCCAACTTGTCCCCAAACTTGATTGCGGGAGTTGTGAATAGGGTGTGGGGTGTGGGGTGTGGGGTGTAGGGTGTGGGAAGTGTGGGAAGTGTGGGAAGCGTCGGAGGACACTCGAAGATTTTTTTCTCCCTCAGCTCTTTTCTCTCCCTCAGCCCCCTCAGCTCCCTCAGCTCCCTCAGCTCTCTTACTCTGCTCCCTGCCATACAGCAGAGTCCGAATCAAAATATTTAAGTCTAAATTACCGCGCCAGTCTAAGTAACCGCAGGAACCGTAAAACAAGCTGCGGCGGACTGGCTCCAATTCTTCAATAATTTCCATGCAACGGACTTTGGGACAGCCAGTAATCGTACCCCCAGGAAACGCGGCGCGAATTAAATCGATCGCATTGTATTCTGGTTTAAGCGTGCCAGTAATATTACTCACAAGATGCATGACGTGACTGTATCGCTCGATCGCTAATAATTCATCGACGACGACAGAACCCCATTCGCAAACGCGCCCTAGATCGTTACGTTCCAAATCTACAAGCATGATATGTTCGGCAATTTCCTTTGTATTGCTTAACAACTCCTGAGCTAAATCGCAGTCTTGTGCAGGAGTGACTCCCCGCGATCGCGTACCTGCAATTGGTCTGGTTTGGACTTGACGATCGCGTAATTGTACTAATCTTTCTGGCGAACAGCTAATGACTGCTCCCCAAGGAGTCTGCCAATAACTAGCAAAGGGAGACGGATTAATTTGTTGCAGTGCTTGATAAATTTGCCAACTACTGGCGATCGTGCTGGTTTCAAATCGCAAAGAAAGATTTGCCTGAAAAATGTCTCCAGCTTGAATGTACTTTTTTGCTCGGCAGACAGCCGTTTCGTATTCTTCTTGGGTAGTGAGTAGTGAATGGGTAATTGGTAATTGGTAATTGGTAATTGGTTGTTGGTTGTTGGTTGTTGGTTTTGAATTTTGACTTTTAACTTTTAAATTTTCAAGTCGTTCTTGTAGCTCGTTTAGCTGCTGTGGTGCGGAGACAGCTAGCCACAATATTTGTTCTGAGTGGTCGAGAACGGCAAAACATTCAGGTTCGTACCAATAAGCTGTAGGAAATGGTAAGGGATCTGATTTTACATAGGGTAACTTTTCAATCTCCCAAGCCAGATCGTACCCCAACCAACCCAACCACCCTCCAGTGAAAGGGAGGGAGTCGGGAGTCGTAGGGGCGGGTTTAGGAAAAGATTCACGGCTTCCATCAATAGATTTTTGCTTCATACCCGCTCGTACAGGGGAGTCGGGGAATTTTGACTTTTGACTTTCGACTTTTGAATTTTGAATTGCTCCCTTACATTCCAATAGCTGCTGCAAGAATGGCAAAATCTCCCCGACGGGTGGTGTCCACAGTTGCGGCTGTCCGTCGATAATGCGGGGTGTGCCAGCACAGATAGAGTAACGCGCCAGTTGAGAACGGTCTTGAGATATTGGAGCAGGACTCTCTAGTAGAGTTGCGATCGCGTCTGGATTATCATCAGGGCGAAATAGGGCTGCAAATACTTCAGAACCGCTACGTTGTTCTAAAGGAAGCGATCGCCAATACCAAGGCTGCATGGGTTTCATTTCAAACCTCATTACCCCAAGTTAGACGTATTCCCCAAAATGCAACCAAACACACCAAGGCAATCCAGTCTCTAGTAGTAAAACGCAGCTGATGCCATTGGACGCGATGAGTATTCGGAGTGGTAAATCCTCTCACTGTCATCGCTTTAGCCATTTGCTCGGCTCTCAGAAGTAAGTTTTCTAACAATCGTTCTGCCACTACCATCCACACCCGCAATGCTCCCTTGATGCCTAGCTTTTTCCAATTTATTGCCCGGGTTCGCACGGAACGAATCAGATTTTGCACTTCTTCCATCACCAGGGGAATAAATCGCAATGACAGCGTTAAAGTCAGCGCAATTTCAGTTACGGGCAATTTAAACCGTCGCAAAGGTAGCATCAAGCTTTCCAAACCTGCGGTAATTTCTTCTGGTGCGGTTGTGAGTAAATATAAATTCGTGCTGTAAATCAAAGTAAACAGGCTCGTACTCAAGCGTAATGCCAGCTCGACCGAGCGGCGCGTTACCGTAATTATCCAATATTGAAATAAAACGTATTGGTAGTTGGTAGTTGATTGACGATTGACAGTTGACGGTTGACGTTGTTCCCCTGGTCCCCCTTGTCCCCTCTGCTCCCGACTCCCTGCTCCCGCGTCAAACTCATTGCCTAAAACCAACATCTCACCCTGTTCGGCAGTTGGCAAGCGGGGTTGAGGATCTACGCCTAAACCGTCAGGACTTACCGCGCCCAAAATTAAGACGAAAAATGACAACGTGAGCAGCCAACCCATTTGTTGTCGCCAAACTCGCCAGGGAATCCCTGCTGTTAAAGTAATCAAAATGAGTAAGATGACTAAACTTACTCGGTAGAGAGAGTTTGCCATAATTGGCGCTGCTAAAAAGCTGAGCAACCAAGCCAATTTCACCCTCGGATCGAGTCGATGCAGCAAAGCAATCGGTTGTTCTAGATATAACCCTATGGGTAGCGATCGCAGTAAGTCCATTTCAACCAGGGAGCAGGTAGGGAGTAGGGGAGAAGAGGGCTGAGGGGGCTGAGGGGGCTGAGGGGGCTGAGGGAGCTGAGGGGGAGAATTTAATTCCGAATTCCGAATTCCGAATTCCGAATTCTCCTACACGCGGGTAGCGCGATTTGAGCTTTTTTCTACGTCGCGGGCTTGTTTGCTACGCCAGAATAACCGAATCGGCGTGCCAGTATAACCTAGTTGTTGGCGAAATTGTCGCTCGATGTATCGACGATAGTTGTCGTTGAAGCGCTTGGCATCGTTGACGAATAACGCGATCGCTGGGGGTTGAACGCTGACTTGCGTGCCATAATAAATTCTTCCTTGTCGTCCTTGGCGAGTTACTGGGGGAGAATGCCACCTCAAAGCCTCTTCAATTACTTCGTTGACAACTGCTGTAGAGACGCGACGCTTGTGAGATTCGGCGGCTCGGTTTACTAATTCTAAAATTTTTTCTACTCGTTGTCCGGTCGTGGCACTGACAAAAATTGCCTCTGCCCAGTCTAGAAACTGCATTCGCTCTCGCAGGTTTTTTTCGTAGTCGTAAATTGTGTATGTATCTTTTTCGATCGCATCCCACTTATTCACGACCAGAACGCAAGCCCGTCCTTCTTCAACAATACGTCCGGCGAGTTTTTGATCTTGTTCGGTCACGCCGTCGAGCGCATCAATGACGAGTAAAACCACGTCAGCGCGGCGAATTGCCTTAAAAGCACGATTGATGCCAAAAAATTCGGGTCCGTATTCGACGTTTTTCTTTTTGCGAATTCCGGCTGTATCGATTAAGCGATAGGTTTGTCCTTGGTGTTCGACCACGGTATCGATTGAATCGCGTGTCGTACCAGAAATTGGACTGACGATCGCTCGACTTTCGCCGACAAAAGCGTTCAACAAGCTAGATTTACCAACGTTCGGTCTACCGACAATCGCTACAGCAATCTCATTTGTTGGAGTAATTTCTTCAGGTTGGGGTAAGTGGGCGATCAGTTGGTCTAACAAATCTCCCGTACCGTTGCCATGAATGCCAGAGACAGCATACGGTTCGCCTAGTCCTAGTTCCCAAAACTGCGCTGCCTGCATCAGACCTTGTTCGGGTGATTCACATTTATTGACAGCAAGTAGCACGGGTAAGGATTGTTGCCGCAACCACGCCGCCACTTCCTCATCGGCTGGCAGTGGTCCGGTTTGACCGTCAACGACAAATAGCACTGCACTGGCTTCGCTCAAAGCTACCATGACCTGCTGTCGGATCAGGGGTAAAAATTCGGTGTCGTCGTCGAAGACCAAGCCGCCTGTATCGACTACCAAAAATTCGCGATCGCACCAGTACGCAGGCATATAGGTGCGATCGCGCGTCACGCCTGGTTCGTCATAGACAATCGCCTCCTGTACTCCAGCCAGGCGATTAGCAAGCGTAGATTTGCCCACGTTAGGGCGACCGACTATGGCAACAATTGGCAAAGGCATATAAGTGGCTGAAGCATCAAACTTTCATTGTAGCGACTCTCTAGAGTTTTGATCGCAACTTGAGTTGAAAGAGAATTTTTGGGCAAAATTTTTTTTCGATTGAAATATTCTTTAAGTAAAGTAGTTTTTTTGACAAACTACTTAAACAAACTAAATCAAATTCAGTTTTACGCGATCGCGGATTTCCTGTATTATTCCTTTAAACAAATGAGACAAAGCAGTAAAAATTACCTCTTTCTAACTCTTGTTGGAACTTGGCTATCTTCTCGTGCTTTTGTTTCAAAAAAAGACAAAGTTTTTGCAAAGATTCAAGCTAAACGTGCAAAATTTGCACGAATAAAATATATGATTTGTCGGTATAAACTTTGTCAAAAAAATAGTTGAGTTTGACAATATGTCGTGTATATTGAGAAGATATTCGCGGATTAAAGTTATTTTCAGACTTAACCAAGGAAATTGTCGAGTGGCTCTCGGCAAGCATTTGAACGTCAGATCTACCACAAATCAAAAGTAAACTTTAGGCTAATAGCAGTCATCAGAGTTTTTTGTCTTCATTTCAGGGCTGAAGTACAACAGACAAAACTAATTAGTTACAGAAAGTCAGCACAAAGGAGATCGACGCGATCGCAATTTAGTCTTAATTACGAGCTATTAGCTACTAGCTAATAGTGATATAGCAGTTCTAAATGATTTGTAAAGTAGGCTTCTAGCCTGCCGCAGACTAGAAGCCTGCTCCGCTCATGAATCAAATAGGACTGCTATAGAGAGGCGCGACATATCATCTTACTGCACCGATCTCCGATGGCTGACAACTTTGTACAGACGTTACATGTAACTGACAACTGACAACTGACATCAGGAGGATACAAATTTAAGTGATTCAGCACGAACTACTTAATTTACCTACCAAGAAATTTGGCACTGGGACGCTAATAGCCCAAGGCAGTGGTGTAGGTAGCTGGCAACTTCTGTCCTATCAAGTCCCGATTAACCCCGTCCATGCAGCATTGTTACGAACGGGAAAAGTCTTTTTTTTCACTGGTTCGGGAAATAATCCCACGCGAATTAATTCGCCCTTCAACAGCGTGGTTTGGGATGTAAACAGCGGCACGTTTACCAGTCAATCACCACCAACAGATCCCTCTGGACTACCCATCGATCTTTTCTGTGCCGGACAATCGTTTCGCGCTGACGGTCGCTTAATGATTGCAGGTGGAACTCTGCAATACGACCCTTTCTATGGAGCAACCGCTGCTTTTTTATTCGATCCGAGTAACGAGCAGCTGACAGCCATAGCCTCAATGAAGTACGGTCGCTGGTATCCTACAGTTTTAACGCTGGGCAACGGTCGAATTTTTGCCTTATCGGGGCTGGATGTGAATGGCAATCTAGCAATCAACCCAGAAATATATTCCAGCTCTTGGAGAGCGTTTTCTCAAGCTACCAGTCCTTTCGAGCTTTACGCCCATTTAATTTTGACCGCTACGGGGCAGGTTTTTTATACCGGAGGCTATTTTGCTTTTAACAATGGTGTTTCCGCTCGCCTGCTCACCTTACCAGGAAACTTCAATCAAAGAATTACCGAAACACCCGTAGGTGCATTGCAACAGCCTGACTCTGGCGCTCAAGCTGCTAGCGTACTGCTTCCACCAGCTCAAGACCAACGAGTCATGGTGATTGGGGGAGGAAATCCCAATCAGGCAACTAATAGAGTCAGTATCATCAACTTAAACGCAACTAACCCTGCATATGCAGCTGCACCATCGCTCAATTTTGCTCGCAAGCACCACAACGCCGTAATTCTGCCCGATCGCACGGTTTTAGTTTGTAACGGTAGCGGATTTGATGAAGCTGGGAATGCTGCCACGCTGACCGCAGAGATCTACGACCCGATCGCCAATACTTGGACGCTGACAGCTCCAGCTAACCGAGTTCGCCTCTATCACTCCGTTGCCTTACTGCTACCAGATGGCAGAGTTGTCACCACAGGTGGTAATCCCAGGCGGTTAAATGAATGCGATAGCAATGGCAACCTTCCAGGCACGCCATCACTACCTTGTGAGGACAGGCAAATTGAAATTTACAGCCCGCCTTACATCTCGCAAACGCGACCGACAATTCAGAACGCACCCGCAGAAATCTCCCTGGGCAATACATTCACAGTCACGACTCCCCAGGCACAGAACATCCAATGGGTCAGCTTAATTAGACCAATGGCAACAACCCACGGACTAGATACAGAACAACGGCTGGTAGATTTGCCGATCGCCTCTAGAACCAGTACTTCCCTATCCGTGACTCTGACATCTAATCGCAATATTGCCCCTGCTGGCTGGTACATGTTGTTTGTCAGCAATAACAGTCGCATACCTTCAGTAGCTAGATGGATAAGGGTTAGGTAATCAGTTATCAGTGAACAGTTATTAGTGGTTAGTGACTAGTGATTAGTAACTGGACTCAATTCTTGTCACCAGCCACTAGTCACTAGCCACCAGACACGCACCACGCACCACTTATTGCATATGGAAATCAGAATTTCTCGTCGTCGGTTTGGACAATTGGCGATCGCCACAACTACAATTGCCGGATTTAGCTATTTAGCGAGCAAAACCTCGGCACAAACGCCAGGTTTGACGATCGCGGGCATTAGTTCTAGGGGAACTGTTATTACGCCAGATTCCAGTCGTACCGATGTTTCCAGTCCTTCTGTGGAGACGGGCGATGCCTCCGATACCTCTGATACATCCCAGCAAGTCATTATTAGCTCGATTGACTTGCCAACAGGGAGAAGCCAGAGGGGAGTAACCTCTGCAATGCCCACGGATGAGAGTATCAGCGGTTTTGCTTACTTAATCGACGGTACGCCTGTGGTTGCCATAACTCCCGCTAGAACCACTAGAAGGAAAGGCAGAAATCCGACACGTCTCAGCTTTCCTGGGATATCGCGTGCTGAGGTGACAGTTTCAGGACTCACACCCCAGCAAAGACTCGAAAGTTTAATGGTAACTCCAGATGGCGTGCTTCTCGGTTTGGTTGCAAATAAGAACGGTACGCCACCTGTAAGACTGGTAGAAGTTAACCCCAATACAGGAACTTTTAATGTCAAACTCAGCCTACCATCTGACCAAAAATATAGTACCTTAGCAATCTGTCCCAACGGCACGATCTATACAACTGCCGTTGCTAACGGTGCTACTACTCTCGTCAGAATTAATTTAGCGCAAGCTAGTGTCACGCCGTTAGTACAATTGCGGTTGAATAACAACTCTTGGGGTAATGGCTTGCAAAGCCTATTATGCAACAACGCTAACCAGCTGATTGCTTTTGGCGCACCGAGATACATACAACCAAATGCTCTTTATACTGTAGATTTAGGCAGTGGCGCTATGGCTAAACTGGTAGACTTTGATGCTGCTAGGGTGGCAATGCGGACTACATAGGGTAATTGGTAATTGGTAGTTGGTAGTTGGTAATTGGTAATTGGTAGTTGCTCCCCTGCTCCCTGATAACTGATAACTCTGTAGAGACGTTACATGTAACGTCTCTACACTGGTAACTGATAACTGACAACTGATTTGTTTGCTAGTGAAAAAAAACGATTTAGAGTTTTACGATCGCAGTGCTGCCCAGTGGTGGCAACCTGATGCTAAGATCTACGCCCTGCACCGCCTTAATCCCCTTCGCTTTCAGTATTTCGATCGCCATTTAACCAATTGGCAAGGGCTGAGAGTTCTGGATGTTGGTTGTGGTGGAGGGTTTTCTTGCGAATTTTTAGCTGCACGGGGTGCAAAGGTTTTTGGCATCGATCGCTCTCAGAGTTGTATTGCCGCAGCGAAAGCCCATGCTGCAACTTCTGGATTCGAGATTGACTATCAGTGTGGATATGCCGAAGATCTGCCCTATGCCGATCGCTATTTTGATGTGGTTGTTTGTGTCGATGTCTTAGAACACGTCACGAATTGGCAACAAACTGTCATGGAAATTCATCGCGTCTTGCAGCCTGGAGGAACGTTTTGTTTTGACACGATAAACAGGACTGTGCAATCGCAGTTGATGATGATTTGGTTTTTGGAGGGAGTCGTCAAAGCGATCGATCGCGGGATTCACGACTGGGAGAAATTCATCAAACCAGAGGAGTTAACGAGTTTGATGCAACAGCAGAGTTTTACGAATATTGACATTAAAGGCTTTAGCCTATTTGGAAGTTCACCCTGGGATGCGATCGCTACTTTCTGGCACTATAAGAGAACGGGTAGTTTGAGGGCAAGCATTACAGACAATACGTCAGTTATGTATATTGGCAAGGCAGAAAAAACAGCGCGATCGTAAAAAACTGCTAAAGTCTAGCCCCGCGATCGCGTGGAGTGCGTCAAGATTGTAGGGGCAGGTCTACTTAAAATGTCTGTTCTGAGTAGAGTTTCTTCGTAAACCTGTCCGTACAAAAGTCAAAAGTCAAAAGTCAGAATGCTGGAACTTGAATTCAATCCGTGACAGCATATGACCGCAAACATTAATATGAAGCATTCTGTAGATATTGCGATCGTCGGCGCTGGGCATAATGGATTAGTAGCGGCATTACTACTTGCCCGTCAAGGATTGAACGTATTGGTTCTGGAAGAACAACAGGCGATTGGTGGGGCTTGTCGGACAGAAACACCTTTTCGTACTGCACCCAGCTTAGGTATTTCTACAGGCGCGTACTTATTGGGGTTAATGCCACCAGAACTACTAAAAATTTTAGATATCGATCTACCAACGATCCGGCGCGATCCTCACTATTTTGTCCCGACATTAGATCGACGCTACCTACTGTTTGGTTCCGATACGGCACAGATGCAGCAGCAGTTTACTGCCTTTTTTTCTGAGGCTGATTGGCAAGCAAATTTGGCATTGCAAGAAGAACTGGCACAGTTGAGAGAGGATATTGCCCCGACGTGGTTAGAGGAACCGCTATCGATAGAAGAGACAGCAGAAAAATACGTGCGATCGCATTTAAAATCTATATTTGTCGATCTGTGTCGCAAGTCTGTTGGCGAATATCTCGATCGCTTTGATTTTAAAAGCGATTTAGTTAAAGCAATGTATGCTGTCACCGATGGATTTACAGGGGTATTCGGTACTTGGGATACTCCAGGTACGGGGATGAATTTTCTCGTCCATAATATGTGTCGCCTCCCCGGGAGTGATGGAACTTGGATGGTGGTACGAGGCGGAATGGGGACTGTGACTCATCGTCTGGCAGAGGCGACGGTGAAAGCTGGGGCAAAAATTGAAACTGGGCGCGGCGTAGATAAAATTGTAGTATCTCAGAATATCGCAACGGGTGTCGTGTTGCAGGATGGCACTGAGATTGCTGCTAAAACTGTCATTGTTAATGCCGATCCATTTCGGATGCGTCAACTTGTCGGTACGGAGAATTTTGCTGCCGACTACAACCGCAGGCTAGATAGTTACTTGCGAGATGGCACGACTTTTAAAGTCAATATGTGTTTGCGAGAACTGCCCCAGTTTACCTGTTTGCCTGAAAATCGGGGTCAGTACGGTACGACGATTCATTTATTACCGGACGAATCGGAAGTAATGATGCATCTGTATCAAGCTTTTGCGGATGTGGAAGCGGGAAGACTACCGGAATTTCCGACGATTGAATGGTACATTCATACAACTCTCGATCCTTCTTTACAAGACGGGCAAGGGCATCATAATTCAGCTTTGTTCGTGCAGTGGGTTCCTTACGAATTACAAGGAACAACTTGGGAAGAGGAGGAAGAGAATTATGTAAAACATTTGCTATCAATTTGCGATCGCTTTGCCCCTGGTACTTCCAATCTCGTTCAAGAAGTTTTTGCCCTCCATCCCCAGAGATTAGAACAGCATTTTGGTTTGACACGCGGACACATTCATCATGTCGATAATTCTTTTGGATTTAACGATCGCTTGCCATATGCTACGCCGATTCAGGGTTTATACTCAGCTAGTGCAGGCTGTCACCCCGCAGGTTCGGTGATTGGTGCGGCAGGACACAATGCAGCAATGCGAGTCATGCGCGATTTATAGGTTACGATCTGCATTCTTCTCTCTTTTATACGGCAGTTAGACAAGCTAAATCGATTCAAGAACTGGCTACGACTTTGCAATGTTTTTTTATTGTTTTAAAGGCGATCGCTTATCCCGATCTATTTGTGTTAGCAGAGGTAATTCAGGAGGCGATCGAGTTATCTCCTGGGGTTGGGTTAAAGTTGGTGAGACAGAAAAATTCGATCGTGTTTTTTCCATCTGATAGCGGTTTTCGATTGGGTAAAACACACGATTTGTAGGGGCGCACAGAGAAAGCGCCCCTACAAATGTCACGCACGCAATCGAGAATTGCTATGATACTAAGGTGTTAGGTGAATAAGACTAATAACCAAAAAAACATTCTGTCTTCTGGCTCCTGTCTCCTATCTTCTGCTTCGGTAAAATATAGTTTTGTCAAACGCTATTTAGAAAGATGGTACTCACTTCAAACGATTTTAGCGGCTTACTCAACGAGCGTTTTTTTCGTAATTTCTTGCCAATTCCAGCTACTAGTAGTTTAGATTTGGGTGCAATAACACCAGACTTTCGATTGCCAGATATTACTAATGGTAGAGAAATTAAGCTTTCAGAATATCGGGGTAAGCAACCTCTCATTTTAGCTTTCACGCGCATTTTCACGGAAAAGCAATATTGTCCTTTTTGCTTCCCACATATTAAAGATGTGAACGAGAAGTACGATCGCTTTCGCGATCGCGGAATTGAACTATTAATGATTACGAGTACTGATGAAAAACAAAGTCAGATCGTAGTCAGAGATTTAGGTTTAAGAATGCCGTTACTGAGCGATCCTAGCTGCAATGTATTTAGAGCATACAGCACGGGGCAAGCTCTAGGTGCGCCTTTGCCTGCTCAGTTTGTATTAGATAAACAGGGCAGATTGCTTTACAAACACTTGTTTTCTTTCCTCGACCACAATGCCAGTGTAGAGCAAATGTTAGCAGTACTTGATTAGATTTTACTGCCAATTTAATGTGGATTGTAAAATAGGAGCTAAAGTAGGGGCGCACAGCTGTGCGCCCCTACATAATTTTGTAATACTAGTTTACAACCGTACTTGTGGCAAGCGATCGCGGGGATTAAAACTGCGACTACTGCGAATCTTTTCATAATACTCCCGCTCCGTACTGCTCAAATCTTTGGGTGGAACGATCGCAATTTTTACTAGCAAATCGGTGCGTCCACCTTTTGGTAGAGTCCAGCCTTTACCGCGTAAACGTAGAGATTGACCGGAACGAACTCCAGCTGGAACATTAAGCTTGACAGAACCATCGGGAGTAGGAACGTCAATTGCTGCACCAAGAACTGCTTCATCGGGAGTAATTGGCACTTCGCAGACGAGATTGTCGCCTTCAAACTTGAAGAAAGAGTGCGGTTGAATGTCCACTTTTAAGTACAAATCGCCTCGTTGCTGCGTAGCAGGATTAACTAAACCCTTACCCCGTACGCGAACGCGGCTACCAGGTTTTGCCCCTGGCGGAATGCGGACTTCAATAGTTTCACTCCCAACACTCAACCGTTTCTGTACGCCGTGAAACGCTTCTGATAAAGTGAGGGCGATCGCGGCTTCTCTGTCGGTGCTAGCTGCGGAACCGTCAAAACCAACAGTGGGATCGGTGAAGCCGTCAAAACCGCCCGTTCCAGACGATCTTCTTCCAGAAGTGGTATAACTATATGTCTGACGAGTCCCACCAGTTCGTGCGCCAGGTGCGCCAGGTGTGCCAGGTGCGCCAGCACCACCAAAACGACCGAGCAGATCGTTGATAAACTCATCAAAACTGCCGTATCTGCCAAACTCAAAATCGTCGAAACCAACATTAACCCCACCAGCACCAGCGCCACCAGGCGACCAAGCTTGTCCGGCTTGCTTCCAGTACTGACCGAATTGGTCGTATTTACGGCGCTTGTCTGGATCTGAAAGGACTTCGTAAGCTTCGTTAACTTCCTTGAATCGCGCCTCGGCTTGCTTGTTACCTGGGTTAACATCCGGGTGAAATTTACGGGCTAGCCTGCGAAAAGCCTGTTTGATTTCATCATTACTGGCAGTCTTGTTGACTCCCAAAATACTGTAATAGTCCTTAAAATCAGTAGCAGCCATCTAGCTATCAGCCTCCTGAGTGCGATTCAACCTAATTTTATGTGTAGGGATAAGCCCACTAAGGCACTGTGTAGGCGACAAATCAGCACCTAGTAGGGATAGTTTCGGGTATATACATTCTGCCCTAAACTTAGCAAACGGTTACATTGAATCGAGTTCGGTTCTTGCTCAAGTCGCGATCGCAATTGCCCTACTAAGGGTTAGGGAGAAGACAAAGGGGAATTGTAGAGAGTTACATGTAACGTCTCTACAATTCCCGACTCCCGACTCCCGCTTTTGGTTGATAAGTCGAAGCAACGTGTAATTCTTTCAACTGTTTTGCGTCCACTCCAGAGGGTGCGTCAGTTAATAGACAACGGGCTTGTTGTGTTTTTGGAAAGGCGATCGCATCCCGAATTGATTCTTCCCCGGCAAGTAACATCACCAAACGGTCTAATCCGTAGGCAATCCCGCCGTGGGGAGGAGTGCCGTATTCAAATGCTTCTAGGAGAAAGCCAAATTTGTTATAAGCTTCTTCTATCGACAAACCAATTGCGGCAAAGACCTGTTCTTGGACTTCCCGTTGATAAATCCGTAAGCTTCCACCACCGACTTCAAAGCCGTTGAAGACTAAATCGTAAGCTTGGGCGCGGGCTGTTTTCAGGTCGTGCAGGTCGTCAGGATGGGGGGCTGTAAAGGGATGGTGTAACGCTTCTAGACGCTTTTCGTCGGCATTCCATTCAAACATGGGGAAATCTGTCACCCACAACAAATTGATTTTGCTGGGGTCGATATGCCCCAATTCGCAGCCAATAACTTGTCGCAAGCGGTCTAGGGTTTTGTTAACTACATCTGTAACTCCAGCACCAAATAGTAATAAGTGTCCTGGTTCTGCCCCAGTGCGACTCAAGAGTTCTTGTTTTTGTTCGGGGCTGAGGTTGTCTTTAATTGCACCAATTGTGTCGATTTCTCCATCTTCACGGACGCGAATATAAGCAAGTCCTTTTGCACCTGCGCTTTCGGCTTCCTTAAATAAATCGCCGCCTGGTTTAATCCGCACGTTAGAAATGGCTTCATTGCCGTTGGGAATAGGCAGAATTTTGACAATCCCGCCAGATTTTACAGCACTAGAAAAGACTTTGAAGCCGGAGTCTTTGACGAGATCGGAGACATCGACTAATTCCAGGTCGAAGCGGGTGTCGGGTTTATCGCTACCGTAGCGTGCCATTGCTTCGGCGTAGGTGAGGCGAGGGAAAGGACGGGGTAGATCGATCCCTTTAACTGTCTGGAAAATATGACAAACTAAACTTTCGTTAAGCTCCAAAATTTCTTCTTGAGACATGAAACTCATTTCCATGTCTAGTTGGGTAAATTCTGGCTGACGATCTGCCCGTAAATCTTCATCGCGAAAGCAACGGGCAATTTGATAGTAGCGGTCAAACCCCGACACCATCAGTAATTGCTTGAATAATTGCGGCGATTGTGGTAGAGCAAACCACTCACCCGGGTTGGCGCGACTGGGAACCAAGTAATCTCTCGCGCCTTCAGGGGTAGAACGGGTAAGTACTGGTGTTTCGATTTCAATAAAGCCTTGTGCGTCTTCTAGAAAACGGCGCATGGCTTTGATAACTTGGTGGCGGAGTTGCAGGTTGCGATTCATGCGATCGCGACGCAAATCTAAATATCGATACTTGAGGCGCAATTCTTCCCGTACCGACTCGGTTTCAGCCGTACTGACTTGAAAGGGTAGCTGTTTGCTGACAGCGTTGAGCAACTCAATTTTATCGGCGTAGATTTCGACTTCCCCTGTCGGTAGCTTGGGGTTGAGAGATTCTGGAGGACGCTGGGTAACTCTACCCGTAATGCAGACTACATACTCGTTCCGTAGTGCTTCCGCTTGACGATATGAATCGGGAGTGCGTTGAGGATCGCTGACAATTTGGACGAGTCCCGTGCGATCGCGCAAATCCAAGAAAATCACTCCTCCGTGATCGCGGCGACGGTCTACCCAACCATATAGGGTAACTGTTGCTCCAATATCTTCTGTGCGGAGGTCGCCGCAATAGTGGGTTCGCATAACTATGGATTCAAACTCAGGTTAGTAATGACAATGCTCAAAATTGACAAAGCCTTCCTATTATCTAGCATTCCGATCGGTCATTGGTCATTTATTATTGGTCATTTTTCACACAAGTCAGAATAGCCCACGCATAAATTCGGGCGTAGGCGTACTGGCATATGGACACGGGCGCTGTTAATACACTGTAAAAGACTTGACCATTTGCTGTAGCTTTGGTGCGGCTTTTTGCCAACGCTGTTCCGTGGTGGAGGCGTTGAAAGTAAAGAGTTTGCCACGACTAACGGCAACACTAGCAAGATTGTGCCGTTGTTGCTGATTGGGTAACTTTACAGCATATTCTAGAATGTAGTAAGTTTTCCCGTTATAGTCTTGCTGCCCAGCATTGACTAATTCTGCTTCTCGTCCTGAATCAGGCGGTGCGATCGCGCTTTTGCCGAGTTTATAACCCACATCGCCAGGAGTTCCCAAATCAGCTAGGGTTTTGCCATCTGCTATGGAACCGATAACCACAGAAGCATTTTCTGTGGTTTCAATCAAATCGTGCAATACGATATCGGGACCGTCTGTCACTTTAACTGGAAGCCAGCCATTAGGGTACAAAAACTCATATCCATCAACGCTATCGACAAAGCTTTTGAGTCCAGCAGTTGATAGTACGCAACCCGATAGACTCAGCGCCATCAGTACTACAAGTAAAATCGATGCAATCCGTTTCAACATTTTAATAGTAAGTAGTGAGTGTGGGAACAAGTAGAGACGTTACATGTAACGTCTCTACACTGATAACTGACAACTGATTTGTATTGTCCCATCCCAGTAACCTTCACGACTCCAGAAAGATAGCAGACAGTTATGTGATGAAATTTAGATATTTACTAAATTTAGTAACATTTAATACAGTTGTCTGATACGGCGGTTGATAATGTCGCTATTAGCAGGTTGTATACAGCATTCAAATACTACAGAGAAGCAAACTCAAAAGTAAACAGAGTTTGCTTTCAATTAAGTATGGAATACCGCTAAAAGACAAGTATATAATACACAAGCTTCTAGGGTTCCGGTTTGTAGCGTCTCAGCTTACGCTGTTAGCTCGCTGAGCAAATGCAGGTCCAAGAGAAGCAAACTGGCTATGCTAAAAATTTTCTGAGTTTTTAGTTGAGTAGCGAGTGACACGGAAGGAGAAAAGCCTGGGAGGAATATCAGTTGTGACGACTGATGTTATACTCCTGGGCTTTTTGCATAATTAGCGACCTAATCTAGTTTGAAAAATTTTGAAAAATTAAGTGAGGGCGATCGCATGACTCATAATTCTGAAAATCCTTTGTTTCAGAGTCCAGACAATAACAATCATCAACCCCCTACTGAAGCCCAACGCGCTTTAGAATTAGAAACACGACTGCCGATGACAGGATGGCAGCAAGAGGTATCGAAAGGGCTAGAATACGGATTAGAAGCAGCACAGAGTATCCGCGATCGCACGATTCCTACCTTTTCTCGTGGCGAGTTACCCCACTACGCCGGAATTAATACTTTCCTCAAAGCCCCATACTTAGAAGATGTGCGTCAGGTAGGAAATTACGATGTGGCGATCGTTGGCGTTCCCCATGACTCCGGTACGACCTATCGCCCTGGAACCAGATTTGGACCTCAAGGTATTCGCCGCATTTCTGCTTTGTACACGCCTTATAACTTTGAGTTGGGTATCGATTTACGCGAACAAATTACAATTTGCGATGTGGGAGATATCTTCACCATTCCCGCCAACAACGAAAAATCCTTCGATCAAATTTCTAAAGGCGTTGCCCATGTTTTCAGTTCGGGGGCATTTCCAATTATTCTGGGTGGCGATCACTCGATTGGTTTCCCCACGGTAAGGGGTGTATGTCGCCATTTAGGAGATAAAAAAGTTGGTATCATTCACTTCGATCGCCACGTAGACACCCAAGAAACCGATTTAGACGAACGGATGCATACTTGCCCGTGGTTTCACGCCACTAATATGAAAAATGCGCCAGCTAAGAATTTAGTCCAACTGGGCATTGGTGGTTGGCAAGTCCCAAGAAACGGGGTGAAAGTCTGTCGCGATCGTGCTACCAATATTCTCACAGTTACAGATATCGTCGAAATGGGCTTAGACGCAGCCGCAGAATTTGCGATTCAAAGAGCAACAGACGGTACAGACTGCGTTTACATCAGTTTTGATATCGATTGTATAGATGCAGGATTTGTTCCTGGTACTGGCTGGCCCGAACCGGGCGGTTTGTTACCCCGCGAAGCCCTGTCACTACTGGGTAAAATCGTGCAAAAAGTCCCCGTTTGCGGTCTAGAAGTTGTGGAAGTATCGCCCCCTTACGACATCAGCGATATCACCTCTCTAATGGCAACCCGCGTAATTTGCGATACAATGGCGCATCTTGTCCTATCGGGACAACTACCCCGCAAAGAGAAACCAGCTTACATTCATCCCGAATCCCAACCCGAACTTGTGGCTTGGACTTAGTTTGTCATTTGTCATTTGTCGGGAGATAGGAGAATTTGACAGTCAAAATGATACTTTTCCCTACTCCCTACTCCCTACTCCCTACTCCCTCTCTATGCACGAAACCGACATGACCAAAGCGCTGATTCTTACCGTGCGCGACTGGTGGGAAGCACAGCCAGAAAAACCCCAAATCTCCCGAATTCACCTAATTGTAGGTCGGTTTACCTGCGTAGAGCCTGCCAGTTTGGAATTTGCCTTTGAAGTTCAAACGCGCAATACCTTTCTTGCAGGGGCAACACTAGCAATTCAAGAAACACCCTTAATTGCCTTTTGCCATCATTGCCAACAAGAGTATCGTCCTGAAATTGGACTGCAATATGCTTGTCCGCAGTGTAAATCTCCTATGGAAGACATTCGCTCTGGACGAGAACTAAAAATCGATCGCATTGAATATTCAAATAAGGATGAAGGGTAATTGGTAATTGGTAATTGGTAGTTGCTCCCTTACCTCCCTTGTCTCCCCCCTCTCCCTTGTCTACCTTGTCTCCCTTGTCCTAACCACACCCCACACCCCTAGTTATGCACCAAACATTTGACGCTGCCCTCGGGATTAATTTACTCCATGCCAATCAGGAAGGAGCTGACCACAACCGCACCCATTTTGATGAGTGGGGAATTACCTGTTTCAATGTTATGAGTAGCCCTGGCGCTGGTAAAACAGTCTTACTCGAAAAAACACTGGCAGCTTTAAAAGACGATCTCAAAATTGCTGTCATTGAAGGTGATATGACTACTGAATTGGATGCCGATCGCCTGCGTCAATACAATGTACCTGTAATCGCAATTAATACTGGACGTTCTTGCCATTTAGACTCAAAAATGGTGGCAGGTGGCATTCATCAATTAGAACATCAATACAATCCCGCTGATTTCGATTTAGTCCTAGTAGAAAACGTTGGAAATTTAGTTTGTCCGGCTGAATTTGAAGTAGGCGAACACGCCAAAGTTGCTTTACTAAGTGTTACGGAAGGAGAAGATAAACCGCTGAAATATCCAATCATGTTTCGCGAAGCTGATTGCTTGCTCATTACCAAAATCGATTTAGCAATCCATTTAGATATGAACATTGACACAATAGTGGCAAATGTACGTCAAATTAACCCAAACGTGAAGATTATTCCCGTATCGGCGAAGACGGGAGAGGGTTTAGCAGTATGGTTTGAATGGGTGCGATCGCAAATTGCTAAAAAAGAGCTAGAGGTCAGTAGAATCAGAGATTAGAAAAGAGAAAGTATTAGTTTTTAAATCTAAAAATAGAAATTTTGGCATATTTAATATATGCCGAAGTTTCTGCTGTAACCGTCCAACTTTTTTAGAAAAATATTAAATAACTAAAAGCTTCAAATTCTCTAAAAAGTGTAGCAAAAGTAACGGATAAAAAAGAACTTACTCCGTTAGTCTAAAGCGTATTAGATTGTAAGATTTTTAGCTGAAAGATCGCGTCAGTAAATACACTTTTTAGTAGAAAAAGCAATGAAACTGCGATCGATAATTCAATCAATTTTGCTTTTTGTCATCGGTCTGGCGATCGCAGCAGGTTGCACTAACCCCGCCGTTTATATTACCACTACCACCGATGTTGCTGCTTCTGGTGATGCTACTCCTAACGCTGCTAGCTTGGGATTCAGTGCGTGGCCTGGTTGGCTTCCTTGGCAAGTTACCCAAGAGCAAAAACTCTTTGAAGCAAACAAAGCTTCAGTCAATTTGAAATGGTTTGACGGCTATTTAGAATCTATTAATGCTCTCACAACCGAACAAATTAATGCCAACAGCCAGACGCTCAACGATACAATCAGTGCCGTTTCCGGTGGTGCAGATAAAGTCGTCGTACTCGTTAACGACAACTCTACAGGTAACGATAAGGTCATCGTTCGCGAAGGTATCAATACAATTGCCGATTTGAAAGGCAAAAAAGTTGCCGCAGAAGAAGGCGCTGTAGATCATTTCCTATTGTTATTAGGAATGAAAAAAGCAGGCATGAAACCAGAAGACATCCAATTTGTCCCCTTAGAAACAGGACAAGCCGCAGCCGCTTTTGTCGGTGGACAAGTAGATGCAGTTGCAGTGTTTGCACCATTTACCACTCAAGCCTTAAAGCGTCCTGGCAGTAAAGAACTCTTTAGTTCCAAAGAATTTCCTGGAGCAATTCCCGACCATCTAGTTGTCAGCCGTCAGTTTTTAGAAGCAAGTCCCGAAAAAGTGCAAGCAATGGTCGATTCCTGGTTCGCTACTCTCGATTACATGCAAAAAGAACCAGCCAAAGCAACAGAAATTATGGCAAAACGTGCCGGGGTTAGCGTTGCAGAATATGAAGAATATGCCAAAGGAACCAAGATATTTACTGTGGAAGAAAATCTCAAAGCCTTTCAACCAGGTAACAACATGACTTCGCTGATGTATGCAGCCGGAGAAATGACTAAATTTCTCGAAGAAGTCGGCTTAGCCAAACAAAAACCAGACCTAACTAAACTCTTTGACGATCGCTTTGTGAAAGCATACGCCAAGAAACAGTGACCAGTTATCAGTTAGCAGTTCTCAGTGAAGAAAAAGTGTAGAGAAGCGGTAGTTGGTAGTTGGTAGTTGTTCCTGAAGTTCCTGAAACTTCCTTGTCCCAATTTGTAATTTTTCAATATGAACACAGGCTCGATGCGTCCCCCATCTAATCCAAAAACGCTTAGCCCGACGGTTTTTTGGCGGTTGGCTGAAGATATTCCCAGACCATTAAACACCTTACTAGTTGCGACTTCTATCGGATTACCGTTGCTGATTTGGTGGCTGGTGACAACATTTGGTAGCGTAGACCCCAAGTTTCTACCCTCGCCTGCTAAGGTACTCGAAGCATTTGGGCGATTGTGGAGGACTCGCGAACTGCTGAAGGATACTGTAGCAAGTCTCTGGCGAGTGGGCGTAGGGTTTTTGCTAGCAGTCGTGTTGTCGATTCCAGTTGGGGTGTTGATGGGCAGTTTTGCGAGTATTCGTGCCTTATTAGAACCATTATTTGGTTTGATGCGCTACATGCCCGCGCCTGCTTTCATTCCTTTGCTCATTCTCTATTTAGGAATTGGAGAAGAACCGAAAATCACTTTAATTTTCATCGGCGTGTTTTTCTTCAACTCCTTAATGGTGATGGATACGGTCAAGTTTGTATCAAAAGATTTGATTGAAGCTGCCTATACTCTAGGTGGCGATCGCTGGCAGACACTAACTCAAGTTATTTTTCCTCATGTTTTGCCAGGAATCATTGATGCTTGTCGAATTAACCTTGCAGCCGCATGGCAATTAGTCATTGTTTCAGAACTAATTGCTGCAACCGAAGGTTTGGGACGTAGAATCAGCGTCGCGGGTCGATTCCTCAGAACTGATGAAATTTTTGTCGGCTTAATTGTCATTGGAATTATCGGACTCACTTTTGACCTCTTATTTCAATGGCTCCTGCGCGTTTCTTGTAAGTGGGCAAGTCAGAAGAGATGAATTAGTGGTTAGTGACTGGCGACTAGTAACTAGATAAAGAATCCAGCCACTAGCCACCAGTCACTAGCTACTCACCAACTACCAATTACCAATTACCATGTATCTACAAATCACCAAACTCCATAAAAATTTCGAGACAAAATCGGGAACGTTGGCAGTCCTCAAAGACATTAATATGTCAATCGAGCGGGGTGAATTTATCTGTGCTGTGGGTGCATCGGGTTCGGGTAAGTCTACTCTACTGCGCCAGATTGCCGGACTCGATTTGCCAACAGCGGGAGAAGTGAAAATCGATGGCGTGCGCGTTCAAGGACCAGGACCAGATCGGGGTATGGTGTTTCAGCACTACACGCTTTACCCTTGGATGAACGTACAGGAAAATGCTGAATTTGGACTCAAACTTCAAGGCTGGTCAAAACGGGAACGGCGAGAACGAGCCAGCTACTACCTCAGCGTAGTTGGACTGACTAAGTTTGCCAAATCTCTACCCAAGGAGTTATCTGGTGGAATGAAACAACGGGTAGCGATCGCCCGCGCTCTCGCCTCGGAACCTAAAGTATTACTGATGGACGAACCTTTTGGTGCTTTAGATATTCACACTAAAGAGTCCATGCATGAATTCATGCTGGATCTGTGGCAGCGTACCAACATCACCATTTTCACGATCACCCACGATGTGGAAGAAGCTGTCTTCCTCTCGAATCGGATCTACGCTCTCGGCGCTCGTCCTGGTACGGTCAGAAAAGAGATTTCAATTAAACTCCCCGAACGCACCCACACCGTCAAGCGTCATTCTATATTCCACGACTACTGCGACGAATTGATGGATTTACTCCGGGGACACTCACAGGAAGCCCTGGCTGTGGCTTCTTAAGCGGGTTGAAGTAAACTGAGTAAATGTCCGTCAGGAGTCCGCATGGCGGCGACTTTTCCAAAAGAAGGTTCTCGGACGCGCCCTTCGAGTTTAGCGCCCATATTTTCTAGATTGGCGATCGCCCCATAAACATCGTCTACATGAAAGCTCAAAATCGGAGAATTCCCCGTGTGCGCTTGACTCTCCGCAGCATGTAGCGCGATCGTCGTACCATCAGCATCTAATTCTGCCCATCCAGGGCTTGCCATTTTTACTTTTAGTCCTAATCCTTCTTGATAAAACTTCACCGTTGCTAGAACGTCCGTCACCATCAACATGACGTGCTTAAACTGTGCTGTCATGAAATTCCCTCGATAAAGTTAGTTCCTTATCGATCTTGCAACATTTAAATGTATAAATGTTGGTTGATGGTTATTGGTTGACCGATCGCTTTGTAGAGACGTTACATGTAACGTCTCTACACTGATAGCTGACAAATCCTATTAATTCTCGTTAAGGCTGCTTGTCTGGTTGTGCAAGGTTTTAGCATCACAACTTTGGGGATGAGTATCCGACAAGTTTAGATGATGTCAGAACTGATATGAAAAATAAAGATTTACTTTTCCTCTACTTGACTCGATCTATTTTTGCGACTCTACCCGATAAAATACTGTAATGACTTGCAGTAGATAGGAATCTTTAGCAACAAATTACTTGTAATTGCAGAGACAATACATGCTATTCAACAGACTGTTCACCGCAGGCGGCGTGGTTATGTGGCCCCTGCTCGGATTTTCCATCTTAGCGATCGCCCTAATTATCGAGCGGGCAATTTTTTGGGTACGGATAAATAAGCGCCAGCGTCGCGTCATCCGTGAGGTATTAAACCTCTACCGTTTAGAAAATGTCGTCACCGCGATCGAAAGGCTGAAGCAAAATGCCGACTTGCCTATGGCACGCATATTTCTCGCTGCCTTAGAACTCGAACGTCCCACACCTGAAGAGTTTCGCCTTGCCCTAGAAAGTGAAGCACAAGCAGAGATTCCTGTCTTGAAGCGATTTAACACTATCTTTGAGACGATCATTAGCATTGCACCCTTATTAGGTCTACTCGGTACGGTTTTGGGTTTGATTGCCTCCTTCGCGTCCCTCAACATTGCCAATGTTGGGGCTAGCCAAACCGCTGGAGTCACGGGTGGGATCAGCGAAGCGTTGGTTTCAACAGCTTCCGGCTTGGTAGTCGCTATCTTTACGCTGCTATTTGCCAATACATTTCGAGGATTGTACGTGCGGCAAATGGCATCAATTCAAGAGTATGGCGGTCAGCTAGAACTACTCTATCGTCGTCTTTACGAACGGGGAGAAACTTATGCGTCTGCAAGATGAGCCAGAAATTCAAGCACAGATTAACATCGTGCCGATGATTGACGTAATCTTCGCGATTTTGACATTTTTTATCATGTCAACCTTATTTCTCACTCGTTCTGAGGGGTTGTCAGTCAACTTACCCCAGTCACAATCAGCTCAAACGCAACCAAAAGCACCCATTACAATCACAATTGATGCCAAAGGTCAACTCGCTGTCAATCGCAAGCCGACTCAACTCCAAGCACTCAATGGAGAATTACGACAGCTAGCACAGCCAAACCAAGAGGCACTCGTGATAGTCAATGCCGATAAATCAGTCAACCACGGACAAGTTGTATCCGTGATGGATGTGGTGAGGCAATTACCAAACGCAAGACTGGCGATCGCCACGCAGAGAGAATAACAGTGTAGAGACGTTACATGTAACGTCTCTACACCGATCGCCGATTAAAAACTAACTCTTGCGGGTACGTCTGTAACGCGCAAAACCGATTCTTGTTGAAATTTTGACTTATAAGCGTCGATAATTTCCTGAATGGATCTTTCTCGTTCTGGAGTACTGACATAGAGCAAGATTAAAACTTTAGAATCTTCTCTAGCTAGAATTCCAGCACTGTTAAGAAACTGACCGTAGGCATCTACTACTGTTAATCCATCGGGAAAACGAGGTGTCACTTCAGTATCTACAAACTTTTGCCATTGTTCTTCCGTGACTTCTCCTCCTCCGGGTTGCGATCGCCCAAAATACAACTCTTCTCTAACGTATGCTTCGCTGTTGGTAGTAGTTTCTGCTGCTGGGGTTTGAGCGCTAACTTGATGTATGTAGCTAACTGAACCTGTTAATAACAAGCCAGACAGAAAAAACGCACCTAGAATTTTGCGTCTGGTAAGTAAGGTAATATTCATTTCTATCCTCAATTTGTTGAATTAGTCCGACGATCTATTTGTAATGGCTGCTAACTAATACTTCAGATATACGCCTTAAGTTTTAGATATATATAAACTTTTTGTAATAACGTATTACAAAAATTAGTCTTTGTTTTTTCTCGATCGCCTACACTTATCTTTTTACTGAAGCTGACGTTATTTGTCTTTACCAATGACGAATGACCAATGACAAAGTATGACAGCTTGTCTTTTGACTAAATTCAACTGCGATCGCCATGATTGGTATAAGTGCAAACGCACTTTGTCCGTAAAGACAACAAGCAAATTAGAGGAATGTTTCAACCACGCGGCTAAATATCAAGCCTGCGTGTATGTTTGTGTGCGTTTAGCCGATATTTTTTGATAAATGCGATCGCCTCAGACATAACTGAAACTATAAGAAAAGCATGAGAGTGGCAAATTGAGGAAGATGGGACTGAAAATTTTGTTATTGCCTACAGTATTGTTGAGTTTAACCGTAGGCTCTGCTGCACTCGCAAATGAACTAGAAGATAGAAAAAAAAATGCGATCGCGCTAAAGCTGAAACTACATCAAGCGAGAAGTAATTCACAACCAAAACTACCACGCTTGAGCCAACGAGAAAAGTTTTCTACTGATGCTATATGGTTAACGCAACGAGCGTCACCAACAATAGATGTGGCACAATCAATATCTTCTGAAGTAGAAGAACCTGCTATTGAGGACACTGATGAACTTTATATCGAGGTTGAAGGAAAAAGAGAGACAATTCCTGAAACATCAAGTCCCATCTACATCATTTCTAAAGAAGAAATTGAGAAACAACGTCCGAATAGTGTTGCAGAAATTTTACGCAATCTACCAGGATTTGCAATTAATGATGCAGGTTTTGGCGCAGATATTCATACGGGAACATATTATCGAGGAAGCTCGATCAACCAGTCAGTTTTCTTACTCAATGGTAGACCGATCGGGTCTAATGTTAACACTTACCACGGCGCTACCGATCTAAATAGTATTCCTGTAGAGTCTATCGAACGAGTAGAATTATCGAGTGGTACGAGTTCTACTTTATATGGTTCGCAAGCGTTTGGCGGAGTTGTCAATATTGTTACTAAGCAAGGCTCTGAGATTCCCCAGCTCAACGGTTTAGTAGAATACGGTTCTTATGACCAAGATAACTATCGTATTAGTTATGGTGGCAGTGGTGGGAATTTAAAATATAGTCTTGGTTTTGAACAATACGATGCTGAGAACAATTATCGCGTCCCTGAAGGAGCAGCAAATCGAGATTCAGATGGACGTTTATTTAACGGTGATACTGCAACTAGTAACTACTTTGGTAGCCTCAGTCTCGATCTCAATTCTCGCAATACTCTCAGTTTAGATGCATATAAAATTAGCAGTCGTCGCGGTTTGTTGTACTTTGGTTTTCCCCTGCAAAGAGATCGCTTAGACCACGATGTTTTTAACATTGGTTTATCTTGGAAAACTCTGCTAGGCAATGGAAAAGATTCCGTTCTTAGAGCTACAGTCGCCTACAATCAAGATTATTTCAATACCTACGGTCCTACACAAAACATTTTTTATCGTACGGGAACGCTCAATTCTCAAGCTGTAACTGCAAGATTAGAACACGATTGGAAAATTAACACTAGTAATAATTTACGCTGGGGCATAGATGTCAAAAATGACTTTTTAAATGGTGATGTTTTAAGTACGGCTCCGAATAGAGTCAACTTAAATGAAGAAGAAGAAAGAGAAAGATTTCAAACTGCATTATTTGCTTTAAACACCTTGAAAATTACCAATAATTTTCAAGCCGATCTAGGATTGAGACAAAATTTTACTAGCGAGTTTGGTAGTTATTTAAATCCTAGCGTTGGGCTACGATGGGCAATGAGTCCAGGTGTAGCTTTACGGGGAAGTTGGGCATCAGTACAGCGCGATCCTGGTATCGATCAACTGTACGTTTACGACACGGTACATAATTGGTTGCCAAACCCAGATCTAGAACCAGAAGTAGGTTCTTCATGGACAGCAGGAGTTGATGTCAAATTTGCCGAGAATTTAACCGGACAGTTTACTTATTTCGGCAGTAGCTTAACAGATCGCTTGGGCATTCAAGCAGGTCGGTGGACGAACATTGGATTAGTTAATACTAATGGTTTAGAAGCAGCATTGAAATGGCAAATTAATCCGCAGTGGTCAACTTTTCTCAACTATACTTATACCGATGCAAAAATTAAGTCGGGAATTGAAGAAGGATTACAGCTTGGTTTAGTTCCCTATTCCGTAGGACAAATCGGTTTAGGTTATCAATCGGGAGGATGGGAAGTTAATTTATTTGCCAGCTATTATAGTGGAGCGCGACGAGCTTTTTTTAATAACCCGGGTGATAGCAATACCGATTTCTCTCCCTCTTGGTTGAGTCTAGATTTAGGGGCGCGAATCCCAATTACAAGCAACTTGGGATTAACAGTCTATCTAGAAAATTTAGCAGATCGCGCCTATGAAAAATCCAATCGAATCTACGAACCTGGTTTAACCTATCGGATTGGTATTTCTTCTAATTTCTAGTCGTTGTAGAGTAGTGGGCAATGCCCACCGCTCAAAAATTAGGAAGCAATCTGACCAAAACGACGATCGCGGTTTTGATAAGCGAGTAAAGCTTGATGAAAGGCACTGCGATCGAAGTCAGGCCACAAAATATCTGTAAAATAAATTTCTGTATATGCCATTTGCCACAATAAAAAATTACTCAATCGCATTTCTCCACTAGTACGAATTAATAAATCTGGATGAGAAGTTCCAGCAGTGTAAAGATATTTCTCAATTGAGTTTTCATTAATCTCGTCAATCTCAATCTCTTGCTGTTGAATTTGTAAAGCAATTTGCCGACAAACTTGAGCAATCTCTTTGCGGCTACCGTAATTAACAGCTACAGTAAAGTGAATAGCTGTGTTATGGATTGTGTAAGCCATCGCTCGTTCTATTTCTCTTTGCAAAGACTGAGGTAATACTGACAAATCTCCAATAAAAGAAATTCGTACTCCTTCTTTTTGCATTTGAGTTAATTCGCGTTGTAATAGTCGTTCAAACAGTAACATGAGAAAATCGACTTCTTGTATAGGTCGTCGCCAATTCTCGGTCGAAAAAGCATAAGCTGTTAGTGCTTCAATTCCCCAATCTTTACAGCAGCGAAGTAGTTCTTTTAAAACTTTTGCTCCTTGACGATGCCCAGCAACACGCGGTAATCCTTTTTTGGTAGCCCAGCGTCCGTTACCATCCATAATTACAGCAATGTGTTTGGGTAATTTTTGCGGATCGAGAGCGGTAGGTAATTCAGATTGTATAGAGTTCATAGATATAATGTCGCGCAAAGACGCAGAGGCGCAAAGAAAATTGTCAGTTTCTGCCAAGCTTTATTTCAGGTTGTTGATTCCTGCATTAATTTACATAATCTACTGTATGATTCCTGAGAAGTGAGATTGTTTCAATCTAGGAAATGTAGATACACCTACTGATACGAGCTTGAGAATCAAGGAGAATATCCCGGCTCTGTTTCTCATAGTTTAGGAGTAAAAAAAATAGTTGTCAGTCGGTTACAGTCGGTAAACCTAAGTCGGGGAAGTCGGAAAAGTCGGAACTCAAATGCACAGTTAAGCGACTAAGGACATAATTGCGATCGCCACGTAGTAGACGGGAAAAATAAGATTATTAAGGCTAATGCACCTACCACACTTTTAAACGCACAAATTTGAATGCATGAATCTCAATGCAAGAAACATCCCCAGTAGAAATATCTATTCGTCAGGCTCGTACTAGCGATCGCGATCGAATCATCCAGTTGCATAGTCAGTCAATTCAGCAACTTTGTACGGCTGATTATAACCCTGCACAAATTCAAGCTCTGCTAGAAGATAAAAAAGTGTATGGAACAAAATCGTGGGGTGATGTTGTCTTAGTAGCAGAGTATGGCGAAGAAATTGTAGGGTTTTCGGCTTTGATGCAGGGTACGGTAAGTGCAATGTACGTCCATCCAAAATGGACTCGACAAGGTATTGGTAGACGTTTATTACAGACGATTGAACGAGAAGCTATATTTCGGCGATGGCAATGGTTATTTGTGAAAGCTTCTATTACGGCTGTACCTTTTTATCAAGCTTGCGGCTATCAAATTCTACATCCCACTCAAATGATGGTTGCTCGTAGAGAGTGGGTTCCTTGTGTTGATATGCAAAAGCAATTAGTGGCAACAATTAGCCAACAGCAATTGCCTTCTCGACAAGCAGAGACTTGTTGGCAAATCGTGCAATCATGTTTAGTTGGTTTAATTGTATTAGTCGCGATCGCAAAGATGATGCAATGGTTTTTACCTCGATAGCGATCGCATTTGATTACAATATATTTGTAGGGGCGCACAGCTGTGCGCCCCTACTTTTATCTGTTCTGGTTTCATTGTTGTCTCCTTTCATCTAGCCGGATTTTCAGGAAATGCCTCTTCTAGATCTCCTACTGAAGTTGGAATGCGATCGATAAAAGGTAAACTAGCTCCTTGTAAACCCCGTTTAATCCGTTCTGGAGTTTCAGGAAAAATGATAAATAGCGGATAAATGCTATTCGCTCCTTCACTAAAAATGTGTTGATAAGGAAGAGGCATAATCCACTCGTATTCTTTATCTAATAACACTTGGGTTTGTCGCCAGCGTCCTAAGAAATCGGAAAAATCTTCATTGGGACGATAAATAAATAGAAAAATTTCTACTCCAGTTTTAATTTTCCACTCTGGATCGCACATGAGAAAAGCGATATCACAGGGTAACAGAGTCGTTTCTGTAACTTTGATTGCTTGACGTTCTTTACTAGTTGATGTAAAGTTTCGCAGCCGAATTATAGGTAGAGGAATCGGAATGACACTTTCATAAGGACGGCGCAAACTTGGAAGCATTTCTAAATAGGGACGATGCTGCTTCAGTAAGGCGATCGCTGCTAGGCGATCGCTATACTCTGCCAAGCACTCTTCATAACAAGCTTTTTTAATACTCATAATTTCATCGGTTAATAGTTAGTAGTTAATGGTCAAGAGAGATCGCTAACTACTAACGATTCGCTTAACCCAACTTTTCAAATACCTTGAACATGGGTAGGTACATCGAGAGAAGAATTCCTCCAACCATACCACCTAAAACTACAATCATAATTGGTTCAATAATACTAGTGAGGGCTTTAACAGCTTGCTCGACTTCATCTTCATAGAAATCAGCAACTTTCATTAACATACTATCCAGTTCACCCGTTTCCTCGCCAATACTAATCATCTGAATTGCCATCACGGGAAAAACTCGTTCTTTTTGTAATGCTAAACTAATCATTCCTCCTTGTTGAATCTCTTTACGCGCTGCATCTACAGCATTAGCAATTATCTGATTGCCAGCCGTATCGCGAACGATTTCCAGAGCAGTTAAAATTGGTACTCCTGAACGAGTCAAAGCACCAAAAGTACGACTGAAAAGGGCTACAGACGATTTTTGAATTAAGTCACCAAACAATGGAACTTTCAGAGAAATTCGGTCAATGGTCTCCCGACCCAGCCGAGTTTTGTAATACTGTCGATAAACAAAACTACCACCAATAAAAACTACTACAGGAATTATCGCACTTGGACTTCTAAGAACTGCGCTGATCCACAACATAAATTTGGTCAGTTCTGGTAATTCTACTCCTAATTGCTTAAAAATATCAGCAAAAATAGGTATGAGAAATATAGTCATACCAAGAAAAATTAGTACGGCTATAATTCCAACTGCAATAGGATAGGTTAAAGCAGATTTAATTTGGTTTTGTAGTCGAGCGCGATCTTCCAACAACTTAGATAATCGGTTCATGACTTCATCAAGAACACCACCGACCTCTCCAGCTTGTACCATACTGACATACATGTAATCGAAACAACCTGGGTGTTTCCGCATTGCTTCAGACAAATTCATTCCCTGCTGTACATCAGAACTAATGTCAATTAAAGCTCCTTTCAGTTTTGGGTTAGTACACTGTTCCGCCATTACACCCAGGCTTCTTACAATGGCTACACCTGCGTTAATTAGAGCAGCAAACTGACGAGAAAAAACAGCTTTATCTTTAACAGATACCTTTGCAAGAGCTGCTTGGAGCGGTGCTAAGCTGAGATTACCACTCAACTTAAATTCTTCTGCTTGTTTTAGTTCTTGAATAAAAAGACCTTTCGATCTCAAACTAGAACGTGCTGCTGCTATTGTGTCAGCAACAACTTTTTCTTTTTTAGCGTTTCCTTTCGCATCACGAACGCGAGCAACAAATGTAGGCATGTCTTAGATCTTTTAGGAGATAGAGAATATGGAAGTTGTAGAGATACAAACTATATATCTCTACAGATGATTTTCTAAGAATTAGTTAATGCATAGAAGTACCTGCTCTCATACCAGCTTTTGCACCGACTCCTGGAGTATTACCAATCAAGCGCTGTAATTCATCTGGCTTAGATGTTTTAGACATTGCTGCTTCAAACGAAATTAGACCAGTTTTATACTGATCTGCTAAAACTTTTTCCAATGTTTGCATACTCAAATTTCCTCCAGTTTGAATTGCCGAGTAAATTTGAGCTGTTTTTCCTTCACGAATTAAGTTAGAGATAGCAGGGGTAACAATCATAATTTCCTGAGCCATAACTCGACCGTATTCGCCTGGTTTAGGGTTCTTTTTAGATACGAGAGTTTGACTGAATACTGCCACAAGTGAGTTAGATAACTGGACGCGAATTTGTTGCTGTTGTTCTGGAGGAAATACATCTACCATCCGGTCAACAGTTTGAGCCGCAGAACTCGTGTGTAGTGTACCAAATACTAAGTGTCCTGTTTCCGCTGCTGAAATCGCTAACTGAATTGTTTCTAGGTCACGCATTTCGCCTACCAGAATTACATCTGGATCTTCCCGTAAAGCTGCTCTAAGAGCATTAGCAAAACTCTTTGTATCTTCTCCAACTTGACGCTGATGGATCACACTCTTGATTGGTTCGTAGACAAACTCAATCGGATCTTCAACTGTGATAATGTGTTCCGCCCGCGTTGTATTAATATTATTAATCATGGACGCTAGGGTAGTAGACTTACCCGATCCAGTTGGTCCCGTTACCAAGACTAATCCTCGTGGTTTTTCCGAGATTTCCCGCACAATACTGGGTAAATTTAAGGTTTCCATGCTGGGAATTTTGGAGGCTAGCGCTCGCAAGCAGGTGGCATACGTACCTCGGTCTTTATAGACGTTGACGCGGAAGCGAGCTAGTCCCTTAATCCCGTAAGAACAGTCAAGTTCCCAGTTTTGTTCTAGAGTTTTGCGCTGGGTATTATTTAACATACTAAAAATTAGTCTTTGACACTGTTCTGCTGTTAGTGGTTCGTGTTCCATTGGAGTCAACTTTCCACTGATACGGATATATGGCGGTAAACCTGCTGAAATGTGTAAGTCCGAACCACCCGAGTTAATAACTTCTTCCATTAAGTCTTCAATCATTAATTCCATAGTTACTCTCCTTGAGAGTTATGTTGGTAATTGGTAATTGGCAATTGGTAATTGGCAATTGGTAATTGGTGGTTGTTCGTTTTGACTTTTAACTTTTAACTTTTAACTTTTGACTTGCCATTACCGATTGTCTAGTCACTAAATCGTGGAGTCATACAATAAGGACACTCAAACCACTCTGGTTGTAGCTCTGCATGACAAGTTTTACACTCTAATGAACTTTTACGTTTTGCTTTCAGTTCCGCTTCCAAACCAGAATCAGTGAAAGTGACGCGCTCTACTTCTTCCAAAGTCGTGTTACCTTGCATCACTAGCTCCAGACTATAAGCTAACAACGTTTTCATGCCCTCTTCTACGGCTGCTTCTTTAATCCGTTCGCTCGGCGCTCCTTCAGTAATTAAATTTTGTAGTCGTTCTGTAACGCGCATAACTTCATATACGCCACAACGCCCTTTATATCCAACGCCAGCGCATTTAGAGCAAAGTTGATTTTTAGCCTTAGCGGCTTGAATTTCTTCTAACTCCAAAGATTTAGCTTTGTAAAGCGTGAGTTCGACATCTTTAGAACTCGCCAGTCCAAACCGAGCTAACTCATCGGCACTGGGAGTATAAGGAATGCGACAATCAGAACAGACGCGCCGCATCAAACGTTGAGCCACAACCCCTAGCAGCGCACCGGACACCATGAATGGTTCTACACCCATTTCGTCTAAACGAGAAATTGCCCCAGCAGCATCATTAGTGTGCAGAGTTGTCAATACTAAGTGTCCCGTCAGTGCTGCCTCAATAGCGGTTTTTGCCGTTTCCTTATCCCGTGTCTCACCAACTAGAATTACGTCTGGGTCTTGTCGTAGAAAAGCCCGCAAAATTGACGCAAAATCCATTCCTTTTTCTCGAATCACCTGGACTTGCGTAATTCCTGGTAGAGAATACTCAATGGGGTCTTCAGCGGTGCTGATATTTACCCCTGGATCGTTGCGTTCTGCCAAAATTGAGTATAAAGTGGTTGATTTACCGCTTCCCGTCGGACCCGTAACCAACAGCAGTCCGAACGGACGACTTGCCAAGTCCCTCACAATTTGCAGGCTCTCTACATCGCTAATTAATTTGTCTAACCCAAGTTGGGTAGATGAGTTATCCAAAATCCGCAAAACAACTTTTTCCCCGTAACGACTGGGTAAGGTGTTGACGCGAAAATCAACTTTTCGTCCTTCAAATACGCGGCGAATACGACCATCTTGGGGTGCGCGTCGTTCGGCAATATCTAATTCAGCAATAATTTTAAATCGAGCTGTCACAGCAGGAACAATTTGTTTGGGTAGGGGGTCAAAAGCCTGCCGCAATACTCCATCTCTACGAAATCGGACGCGCAAGTACTCTTCTTGGGGTTCAATGTGAATATCTGAAACTTTTTCTTGTAACGCTTTGATCAGAATTTTATTCACTAGGGCAATTACAGGAGCAGCATCCGCATCTTTGAGAGATGCACCTAAATCTGCGTCACCCTCCTCTGGTGCATCTTGTAAATCAAGTCCATCTAACTCTACAGTGAAATCGACGGCATTAGCGTTATTTCTTTGATTGTCTGCCTGTTGTTTTTGTTTTTCTACATTTTCATCTAAATATTTAGAAAGAAGTTCTTGGAAGTCTTCTAGTGTAATGACCGTCCTTTGCAATCCAATATCGCGGGGGCGAAGAATACGGTTTAAATTATCTTGGGCATCCAAATTATCTGGATCGACCATTGCGATCAAAATGGACGGAGGCTCATCACTTTTTGATATAGGTAGCAGCCGATAGCGACGACAAATATCAATCGGGATCAAAGAATCGATCAACTCGCCGACTTGACTTGTGCCAATCTGATTGATTTCTGGATCGAGAAACTCTACACCGTAGAGAATTTTTAGCTCGAATAGCTGTTGTTTTTTATATTGTCTAATTAAGTCTGGTGGCAGTTGTCGTCCAGTTATAGCTTCTAAAATCTCCGGTAGCGATCGCCCAGTCGAGCGACTTTCGCTTAAAGCCTGCTTCATCTGCTCTTTACTGACATACCCAGTCTCAACTACTTTGTTGCCAAAAGGAGACAAGTCATTTTTGACAATTAAGGCACGCCGCTGCATTGAAGAGGAGTAAGACATAATCGCTACTAAGATTTTGCATAATCAAGTATTCCCAAATAGAGTGTTCCCAAATCTCAAGAGAAATATTACAGAGGCGAGAAGCAGAAGAAGTCGGAGTTCAGAAGCATTTAACCACTAGCCACTAGCCACTAGTCACTGATGACTGTATTCCCCGTGCAACTGCGCCTGCAATTATTGCATCCTAGAAGAGGTAAGTTTGCGCACAAGCTGAAGGTTAGTGGCTGGAGTAAACCTCATATCTCTAGCCCCTTCCACAGCTACACAGTTGTTAGGATTTAGGATTGGGACATAATGATTGACGAAGAAAAGCAAACGGAATACGCAACTAACCAAGAACCACAACAGCAAACACAGCAAACAACGAACGAGGTCACAACCAAAACAATGGACTCAAATGCATTCGGAGAATTTGAAACACAGGCAAACGCTCCAGAGGGAGATGCTAACGTTGCATCGAACGAGAATCCAGTCGAAGTAGAAAAGCCTGATACCTCCTCCACCGCGCCTGAAGCCGATAATCGAGCTGCTTTGTTAGAAAAGGAGCGGGAGATCGAGTCACTCAAAGCTAGCTTGGAGGAGCGTACCAGTCAATACATGCGCATGGGCGCGGATTTTGAAAATTTTCGCAAACGCACGCTCAAAGACAAAGAAGACTTAGAGCAAAAGATTAAACAGAATACTCTACAAGAAATTCTACCTGTGGTAGATAATTTCGAGCGGGCAAGAGCGCAGCTCAAACCGCAAACCGATGCTGAAATGAATCTTCACAAAAGTTATCAGGGAGTATACAAGCAACTGGTAGATTGCCTCAAGCGGCTAGGTGTTTCGGCAATGCGACCTGAAGGCAAGGAGTTTGACCCGAACCTACATGAAGCGGTCATGAGAGAACCAACAAGCGAGTACCCTGAAGGCACGGTGATTGAAGAATTGGTCAGGGGTTACTACTTAGGCGATCGCGTGTTGCGTCATGCTTTGGTAAAAGTAGCTACTGCCCCAGAAGAAACACCGTCAGAAACGGTAGTAGCAGAAACTCCACCCGAAGTTACAGAAAGTTGAGTGAAAAAATATCTTAGGAGTGAATGCATTGAGACAAATTCTGGGAAATATATCGTAGAGCCAATTTACTGCGTCGATCGCGATCTGGGACGACGCTACATCAATAAAAGCCACCTTACTGCTGAATATGGGAAAAGTTATTGGGATTGACTTAGGGACAACGAACAGTTGTGTTGCCATTTTAGAGGGCGGTCAACCACTGGTGATCCCCAATTCAGAAGGTGGACGAACAACTCCCAGCGTGGTTGGCTTTGGTAAAGCCAGCGATCGCTTGATCGGTCAGTTGGCAAAGCGTCAAGCCGTCACGAATGCCGAAAACACTGTTTACAGTATCAAGCGGTTTATCGGACGGCGTTGGAACGAAACTCAAGCAGAACGCCAGCGCGTCCCCTACAAATCCGTTAGAGGACGCGACGACACTGTAGATGTCCAAATTCGCGATCGCACCTACACTCCTCAAGAAATTTCTGCCATGATCCTGCAAAAACTCAAGCAGGACGCAGAAAATTTTTTGGGAGAAAGCGTAGACCAAGCAGTAATTACCGTACCAGCCTACTTTACCGATGCCCAGCGGCAGGCAACCAAAGATGCAGGCACGATCGCGGGACTGGAAGTTTTACGTATTATCAACGAACCGACAGCCGCCGCTTTAGCTTACGGCTTGGATAAGCAAGATCGAGACCAAACAATTCTCGTCTTCGACTTAGGCGGCGGTACGTTTGACGTTTCTATCCTGCAACTAGGAGACGGGGTTTTTGAAGTTAAAGCCACCTCTGGCAACAATCAACTTGGCGGTGACGATTTCGATAACTGTATCGTGCGCTGGATGATTTCTTGCTTTCAAGACAGTGAAGGTGTAGACTTAACTGCCGACCGCATGGCACTCCAGAGGCTACGAGAAGCAGCAGAAAAAGCCAAAATCGAACTGTCTACCCTTGGCAGCACGACAATTAATTTACCTTTCATCACGGCTGATGCTACGGGACCAAAACACTTAGAACAAGAGCTAAGCCGCGCCAAGTTTGAAGAGTTGGTCTTAGCTCTGATCCAAGCCACGATCGAACCGATGGTGCAAGCCCTCAAAGACTGCGGTTTACGCCCCCCAGATATCGATAAAATTGTTCTTGTGGGTGGTTCCACCCGCATTCCAGCCGTGCAAAATGCCGTGCAAAACTTTTTTGGTGGCAGAACAGCCGAGCGATCGGTCAATCCCGATGAGGCTGTTGCACTAGGCGCGGCAATCCAGGGTGGAGTGTTGGGGGGCGAAGTCGAAGATGTCTTGCTACTGGACGTAACTCCGCTCTCTCTGGGAATTGAGACTTTAGGGGAAGTCTTTACAAAAATTATCGAACGCAATACCACAATTCCCACCAGTAAAGCGCAAATTTTCTCGACTGCTACCGACGGACAAACCTCTGTGGAAATCAAAGTTCTTCAGGGAGAAAGAGCGATGGCGCGAGACAACAAAACTTTGGGAAGTTTTGTACTCACAGGAATTCCTCCTGCTCCTAGAGGCACGCCCCAAATTGAAGTTGCCTTTGAGATCGATGTCAACGGCATCTTAAAAGTGGCAGCATCAGATAAAGGCACTGGCAGAGAACAATCCTTGCGGATCACAAACACGGGTGGGTTGAGTGCAAGTGAAGTAGAACGGATGCGGCAAGAAGCAGAAATGTTTGCCGAGCAAGATCGAAAACGCTTGGAACTGATCGAACTGAAAAACCAAGCAGAACACTTGTTACAAAGTTATTTTGTCACCTTGAGAGATAATAAAGACCTAATTACTGAAGAGTTTAAAGCTCAGGCAGATGAAAAAGTCGCCGTACTCAAAGCAGCCTTTGCCGATCCTGCTTCCACTATTGAAGCAATCGAACAAAGACTGCAAGACTTCCAGCAAAACTTATTTGCTCTAGGAGCCAGCGTTTACGAACAAGCCAATCGCAGTAGCTCTTTTACTTCATCAGGTATGGACGACACCTTCACTTCTTCCTTTGGAGACGATAGTACTTATGCAGTAGACTACGAAGCAATTGAGGAGTAGTCATTTGTTATTTTTGAGTGGCTAGTGGCTAGTGGCTAGTAGCTAGACTCTTTTCTAGTCACCAGCCACTAGCTACTGATAACTGAAAAGGATCGGTTTTGCCACCTTGTTGAAAGTACGGTGATTTGTCTACAGTGATTATGGAACTTTAGTAACTAACGCTGAAACGCGATCGCCGCAGGACAGCAACAGATTCATCCCTCTTCTAACCACTAAACCAGCAGCGCTCTATGGCTCGTGACTATTACGAAATTCTGGGTGTTTCCCGCAGTGCGGATAAAGAAGAAATCAAACACGCCTATCGTCGCCTCGCTCGGAAATATCACCCCGATGTGAATAAGGAAACTGGAGCTGAGGAGCGGTTCAAAGAAATCAACCGAGCTTACGAAGTGTTATCGGAACCGGAAATGCGGGCGCGTTACGATCGCTTTGGCGAAGCTGGTGTCGCAGCTGGTGCTGGGGCAGCAGGTTTTCAAGACTTTGGCGATATTGGCGGTTTTGCTGACATATTTGAAAGCTTCTTTAGCGGTTTTGGTGGTGCGGGCGCTCAAGGTGGGACGCGGCGGCGGAGCGGACCAGTCCGTGGTGACGACCTACGGTTAGATTTGAAGTTAGATTTTAGAGAAGCGGTCTTTGGCGGGGAGAAAGAAATTCGCATTTCTCACCTAGAAACTTGTGAAGTTTGTAGCGGTTCTGGTGCAAAGCCTGGAACTCGACCGCGTACTTGTACGACTTGTAGTGGCTCGGGTCAGGTAAGGCGCGTTACCCGCACTCCCTTTGGGAGTTTTACGCAGGTGTCTACTTGTCCCACGTGTAACGGTACGGGGCAGATGATTGAAGACAAGTGCGAAGCTTGCGACGGGAAAGGTGCGAGGCAGGTAACGAAGAAGTTAAAAATCACCATTCCCGCCGGAGTTGACAACGGTACGCGCTTGCGCATTTCTGGAGAAGGTGATGCAGGCGATCGCAATGGTCCGCCAGGAGATTTATACGTTTACATTTTTGTCAACGAAGACGCAGAATTTCGCCGCGACGGGATTAACGTTCTATCAGAAATTAAACTCAGTTACTTGCAAGCAATTCTAGGCAGCCGCATAGAAGTTAATACGGTAGATGGTCCGACTGAATTGATCGTGCCTGCTGGTACTCAACCAAACACCGTGATGACTTTAGAAACTCACGGCGTGCCGCGCTTGGGTAATCCCGTCAGTCGAGGCGATCACCTCATCACAATCTCAATCGATATTCCCACCCGCATTACTCCCGAAGAACGAGAATTGCTGGAAAAGCTAGCTAAAATTCGGGGCGATCGCACTGGAAAAGGTGGTATAGAAGGATTTTTGGGAAATCTGTTCCACAAATGAATCAATCATTTTTGTCATCTGCCGATGCTCAACTCGATCTACGCGGGACTCCCTGCCCGATTAACTTCGTTCGCACTAAGTTACGATTAGAAAAAATGACTCCAGGCAGCTTGCTGGAAGTCTGGCTAGATCCAGGCGAACCAATCGAGCAAGTGCCGGATAGTTTAACGATGGCAGGGTATCAAATCGAGCAAATTGAAAAACGCGATGGGTTTTTCGCGCTTCAGGTGAGGCATCCTGTGAAATGAATTCGGAATTTGGAATTCGGAATTATTTTCAACGATCTTGGCTATTTGCTAATTTTCTAAGCTTGAGAGTTTGTTAGTCATGCATGAATGATTTGCACAATTCTGAAATTCAACTCATAGAGGACACTTCACCTCTAGTGGGTACGGTAGTAGCAGTACAAGCAAACTACTACTGGGTAAGGTTAGATGCTCCAGGTTCAGAATTAACTACTCCCTCAGCTCCCTCAACTCCCTCAGCTCTCTTGTGTACGCGGCGGGCGCGGTTGAAAAAGCTAGGACAGCAAGTCATGGTTGGCGATCGCGTTGTCATAGAAGAACCGGATTGGGCTGGTGGTCGAGGGGCAATTGGGGAAGTCTTACCCCGTCAAAGTCAGCTCGATCGTCCGGCGATCGCTAACGCGCAGCAAATTTTGCTGGTATTTGCCTTGGCAGAACCAGACCTCGACCCGTATCAATTGAGTAAGTTTTTAGTCAAAGCAGAGTCTACGGGGTTAGAAATTTGTCTGTGCTTGAATAAAAGCGATTTGCTCTCAGTCCAGCAGATTAATAGTTGGCGCGATCGCCTAAATCGCTGGGGCTATCAACCTTTATTTATCAGCGTCCATCAAGGATTTGGAGTCGATCGAGTGAGCCAGCGCCTGCAAGCGAAAATAACCGTCATTGCTGGACCCTCTGGAGTGGGGAAATCGAGTTTAATCAACATGCTAATCCCAGAAGCAGGATTGCGAGTCGGAGAAGTATCGGGGAAACTGTTGCGGGGTCGTCACACGACGCGGCACGTCGAACTGTTTGAATTACCTACAGGGGGATTGCTCGCCGATACTCCTGGCTTTAATCAACCCGATCTTGACTGTACTCCAGAAGAGTTAGCAAGCTATTTTCCAGAAGCAAAACAACGCTTAGCCGTTGCTAGTTGTCAGTTTAGCGATTGCTTGCACCGCGACGAACCCAATTGTGTCGTGCGGGGCGACTGGGAACGTTACCAGCACTATTTGGACTTGTTGGAGGAGGCGATCGCCGATCGAGAACAGCTAGCTCGTCAAGCCAATCCTGAATCGAATTTAAAGCTGAAGACCAAACGGGGTAAAAGTCAGTACGAACCCAAACTAGAAACGAAAAAATATCGCCGCCAGTCTCGCCGGACGCAACAGCAATCTCTCCAGGAGTTATATCGAGAAGCAGAGGAATAGGGTCTAAAATTTAAAAAATATTAACTTAAAAAATTGGAGATTTTTATGGCTCCTAAAGTCGAAATCTACACCTGGAGATCCTGCCCGTTTTGCATTCGTGCCAAACAACTTCTTGCAAAAAAAGGCGTTGATTTTATCGAGTACAGTATTGATGGTGATGAAGCCGCTCGCAAACAGATGGCACACAGAGCAAACGGTCGCCGTTCTGTACCCCAAATCTTTATCGACGACCGCCACATTGGGGGATGCGATGACATTTACGATCTGGATTTCCAAGGCAAACTCGATCCGCTGCTAACCTCGGCTCAAGGAGCGTAAGCCATTGAGTTTAAAACTAGTTTTTATTATCGACCCGATCCACAAACTCGATCCAGGTCACGATACGAGCGTTGCTTTGATGGAAGCAGCGCAAGCTTTAGGACATGAAGTGTGGATAACTCAAGCTAGCCGCTTGGGGGTAGCTGAAGGTAAGGCATGGGCTGTTTTAGAACGCTTACAACTTCAACCCGTGCAGTTGGTGGATGGGCGCTGGGTAGCGGAACTGGTTTGGTACGATTTGAGCGATCGCACCTGGATGCCTTTAGAAAATTTTGATGCTGTGTTCATGCGGACAGATCCGCCTGTAGATATTCCCTACCTCTACGCTACTTACATTCTCGACTTCATCGATCGGAGCAAAACTTTAGTTGTCAATAATCCCCAAGGGTTGAGGGCAGCCAACGAAAAAATGTTTGCTCTACAATTTACTCATTTGATGCCAGAGACAATTGTGAGTGCGGATAAAAAGGTGATTCGCCAATTTTTAGCAACAAGAGGGGCAGCGATTCTCAAACCACTGGGACTCAAAGCAGGTGAAGGAATTATTTATCTTGAAGAGGGCGATCGCAATTTCAACTCAATTGTAGAAATTAGCACTTACCAAGCCAAAATGCCCGTGATGGTGCAAGAATTTATCCCTGCTGCGAAAGAAGGAGACAAGCGGATTATTCTACTCAACGGCGAACCCATCGGAGCTGTGAATCGAATTTCCACCAGCGACGACTTTCGTAATAACATGGCAGCTGGCGGTACGGTAGCCAAAACTGAAATTACAGACCGAGAACATCAGATCTGTAAGGATTTAGCTGTCAGCCTACAACAAAACGGCTTATACTTTGTCGGAATTGATGTTATCGGTGGCTATCTAACTGAAGTGAACGTCACCAGCCCTACAGGGATCCGAGAAATCGATAGACTCAATGGAATTCGTCTGGGAGAAACGGTGATGCAATGGTTGGAAAAGGCGAAGGTTTGATCTAGGAAATGTAGAGACGTTACGTGTAACGTCTCTACTCCGATTCAAACAAAAAAGCTACTCGTCGTCAGACATATCCGTATCTTCGTCTTCATCTTCTTCGTGAGCTTTCACGGAGTTAGCTGAGACTACAGCACCCATGTCGAGTTTTTCTCGGACGAGTTTCTGAATTTCTTGAGCAACCTCAGTATTTTCTTCCAAATACTTAATCGTATTGTCGCGACCTTGGGCAATGTTTTCGCCTTTGTAGCTGTACCACGCACCTTTGCGTACAATTACGCCTGTTTCCTCGGCAATGTCTACCATACAACCTAATGTAGAAATGCCTTTGCCAAAGATAATATCAAACTCGGCGATTCGGAATGGCGGCGCAACTTTGTTTTTAGCAACTTTGACTTTAACGCGGTTGCCGAATTCTTCCGTGCCTTTTTTCAAGGTTTGAATCCGGCGAATATCCAAACGTACAGAGGCATAGAACTTAAGGGCATTACCTCCAGTTGTCGTTTCTGGGTTGCCATAGGTCACGCCAATCTTTTGTCGTAGCTGGTTGAGGAAAATTACGGTACAACCAGATTTACCGATGTTACCCGTGATTTTTCTTAAAGCTTGGCTCATCAAACGTGCTTGCAAGCCGACGTGGGTATCTCCCATTTCACCTTCGATTTCAGCGCGGGGAACTAGCGCGGCTACAGAGTCAACAATCACAATATCCACCGCCGCCGATCGCACTAACTGATCGACAATCTCTAGACCAGCTTCGCCCGTGTCTGGCTGGGAGACGAGGAGATTCTCAATATCTACACCCAAAGCCGCTGCATAAGTTGGATCGAGGGCGTGTTCTGCGTCCACAAAGGCAGCAATTCCACCTGCTTTTTGGACTTCCGCGATCGCGTGGAGTGCTACTGTCGTTTTACCAGAACTCTCTGGACCGTAGATTTCAATTACCCGCCCTTTGGGTAAACCGCCGCCTAGAGCTAAGTCGAGCGTCAACGAACCGCTAGAGATAGTTTCCACGCGCATTCGGGTCGCATCTCCCAAGCGCACGATCGCCCCTTTGCCGAAATTGCGTTCGATTTGATTCAGGACTAGATTCAGGGCTTTTTGCTTGCCAGCAACATCATTGTTAATAGCCATTCGCGCCTCTAGGATAGGAGGTGTAAAAACTTTTACTTAACTAGTTTTAACTAGTGCAGATATACTATTTTAGTAGATTTATCCAGCACAGCATAGCATATATGCTAATTCGTAATTTTGAATTCGTAATTCATAATTGGGGATAATTTGCTGATTTTTGGTTGTTATCTGATTTATATACAAAATTACGTCGGTTTTCTTTTGGCTTTGTTGTTTTCCTTAGCTTACTTGCAGAGATATGATTTTAGGTCACGCAAAGACGCGAAGGCGCTGAGAAGAACGCTAAGAAGAGATCTTCGTATCTACCTTGTCCCCCTTGTCCCCCTTGTCC